>CAKRTP010000035.1 GCA_934402155.1 uncultured Blautia sp.
TGCATCCGCATCCACTGTTACATCCACATCCACAATCATTGTTACATCCACAGGTTGTCGCAGCTAAATCACTCATTATAAAATCCTCCGGCTTTTTGTCTACAATTCATTTTATGTAAGAAGGATGTCCGGGGTGATAAAATCCGGTTGCAAAAGAAATGTTCATGGGATATAATTACCCGGGTGAACACAGAAGAAAAGGAGAGGATGGAATGGCAGACAGAGGACTGTTTGATATGCACTGTCATATTGTTCCGTTGGTAGATGACGGGGCGCAGAGCGTTAAGGAAGCCTTTGCCATGCTTCGTATGGAGTATGAACAGGGTGTGCGTAAGATTATTGTAACTCCGCATTTCAGAAGAGAAATGTTTGAGACATCGCCGGAGACTGTAAAAAAACATTTTCTGGTATTGAGACGTCTGGCAGAGAAAATCGGACCGGATCTCAAAGTGTTTCTTGGATGTGAATTTCATGCAAATGTGGAAATGCTGGATTATCTGCGCTCTGACAGAGTTTATTCGATGGCAGGATCGCGCTTTGTACTTACAGAGTTTTCTGCCAGTACAGAAGAAAAGTATATCAGAGCCAGACTGTATGAGCTGCTTTCCAGTGGATATAAACCAATCGTGGCACATATTGAACGTTACAGGTGTATGCATGATATTGATCTGGTAGAGAATCTGTTGAATATGGGTGCTTATATGCAGGTCAATGCAGACAGTGTGATCGGAAAGAATGGACATGCAGCCAAAAAATACTGTGGCAGACTTCTCGAGGACGGGCTTGTGCAGTATATCGGTTCAGACTGCCATGGCATTAAACACCGTGTGGTAAGGATTGAAGATGCCTATATCTATGTCTCAAAGAAACTAGGTCAGCAGGCCGCGGATGAGATTTTTATTGATAACCCACAGGCAATTCTGGATAATGCGAAGCATTGTTTATTGCTTTAAGTTGTTAAATTGAAAAGAAAACACTCTTGACAAACAAAAAGTCAATTTGTATACTTTTAGAAGTATATATAACACAGCTTTGAAGGGAAGAAGTAGCAGAAGCATCACACACAGAGAGCTGCCGGATGGTGAGAGGCGCGTGCAGAACTTACTGCGAATACATCCTGGAGCTTCGCACTGAAATTTTACAGTAGGCTGCGACGGAACGGCACTCGTTATCGTGCTCAATGAGGTAGGAATTTTTCCTGCGAAGTTAGGTGGTATCACGGGACCCGGTTCTCGTCCTAAGAAGGACAGGAACCGGGCTTTTTTAATAACAGGAGGAATTTATTATGACAGTATGGGAAGAACTTAAGGCGAGAGGCCTGATCGCCCAGGTGACAGACGAAGATGAGATCAAAGAAATGGTAAACAACGGAAAGGCGACTTTTTATATCGGCTTTGACCCTACGGCAGACAGTCTTCATGTAGGACATTTTATGGCACTTTGTCTGATGAAACGTCTTCAGATGGCAGGCAACCGCCCGATCGCACTTCTCGGCGGCGGTACCGGAATGATCGGTGATCCGTCCGGAAGAACCGATATGCGTCAGATGATGACAAAAGAAACTATTCAGCATAACATTGACTGTTTCAAGAAACAGATGTCCCGCTTTATTGATTTTTCAGATGGCAAGGCACTGATGGTCAACAATGCAGACTGGCTTCTGGATCTGAATTATGTGGATATGCTTCGCGATGTAGGAGCACATTTTTCTGTAAACCGTATGCTGACAGCAGAATGTTACAAACAGCGTATGGAAAGAGGATTAAGTTTCCTTGAATTCAACTACATGATCATGCAGAGCTATGACTTCTACATGTTATACCAGAAATACGGCTGCAATATGCAGTTTGGCGGAGACGACCAGTGGAGCAACATGCTCGGTGGTACTGAACTGATCCGTCGTAAACTTGGCAAAGATGCATACGCAATGACGATTACTCTTCTTCTGAACTCAGAGGGCAAGAAGATGGGCAAGACACAGTCCGGCGCAGTATGGCTTGATCCAAACAAAACTTCTCCGTTTGATTTCTATCAGTACTGGAGAAACGTGGACGATGCAGATGTCATCAAATGTATGCGTCTCCTTACTTTCCTTCCGATCGAGCAGATCGAAGAGATGGCATCATGGGAAGGAAGTCAGTTAAACAAGGCAAAAGAAATTCTTGCATATGAGCTGACCAATCTGGTTCATGGCGAGGAGGAAGCAAAGAAAGCGCAGGAAGGTGCAAGGGCACTGTTTTCCGGCGGGGCTGATACTGCCCATATGCCGACTACTGAACTTACAGATGAGGACTTCACAGAAGAAGGAACGATCGATCTTATCACAATGTTGATCAAGGCAGGCCTTGTTCCGACTCGTTCTGAGGGACGTCGTGCGATCGAGCAGGGGGGTGTTTCTCTCGATGGTGAGAAGATCACAGATATCAGACATAACGTTTCAAAAGACAGTCTTACAGGTGATGGTGTTGTCCTGAAACGTGGTAAAAAGAAATTCAACAAGGTTTGTGTTAAATAGGAGGAAACGATCATGAAGAAATACGGAGTAAACGAACTTCGTCAGATGTTTCTTGATTTCATGGAAAGCAAGGGACATCTCGCAATGAAAAGCTTCTCTCTGGTACCACAGGGAGATAAGAGCCTTCTGCTGATCAATGCAGGTATGGCTCCACTGAAACCATATTTTACAGGTGCAGAAAAACCGCCGAGAACAAGAGTTACCACATGTCAGAAATGTATCCGTACAGGAGACATTGAGAATGTTGGTAAGACAGCACGTCACGGTACATTCTTTGAAATGCTTGGAAACTTTTCTTTTGGAGATTATTTCAAAACAGAAGCGATCCACTGGTCCTGGGAATTTCTGACAGAGGTTGTAGGTCTGGATCCGAACAGACTTTACCCGTCGGTATATCAGGATGATGATGAAGCATTTGACATCTGGAACAAAGAAGTCGGAATTCCGGCAGAGAGGATTTTCCGCTTTGGCAAAGAAGACAACTTCTGGGAGCATGGCGCAGGTCCTTGTGGTCCGTGTTCTGAAATTTACTATGACAGAGGCGAAAAATACGGCTGCGGTAAACCTGGCTGTACAGTAGGCTGTGACTGTGACCGTTACATGGAAGTATGGAATAACGTATTCACTCAGTTTGAAAATGACGGAAACGGAAATTATACCACACTGAAACAGAAAAATATCGATACAGGTATGGGTCTTGAGCGTCTGGCAGTTGTTGTGCAGGATGTAGATTCTATTTTTGATGTAGATACTATCTGTGCACTTCGTAATCTGGTGTGTGAGATTGCCGGCAAAGAATATGAGAAAAACTATCAGGATGACGTATCTATCCGTCTGATCACAGATCATATCCGTTCTGCTACATTTATGATCTCTGATGGTATCATGCCGACCAACGAAGGACGTGGATATGTACTTCGCCGTCTGATCCGCCGTGCGGCACGTCACGGACGTCTTCTTGGAATTGAAGGAACATTCCTTGCAAAACTTAGTGAAGAAGTGATCAACGGTTCCAAAGCAGGATATCCTGAACTGGAAGAAAAGAAAGAATTCATTTTCAGGGTTCTGACAAATGAGGAGAATCAGTTCAACAAGACCATCGATCAGGGACTTCGCATTCTTTCTGATATGGAAGAAGAAATGAAGGCAGCCGGAGAAAAGACTCTTTCCGGTGAAAATGCATTCAAACTGTATGATACTTATGGATTCCCTCTTGATCTTACAAAAGAGATCCTTGAGGAAAAAGGATATGGAATCGATGAAGATGGATTCCAGAAAGCTATGGAAGAACAGAGAATCAAGGCGCGTACTGCACGTGAAGTGACCAACTACATGGGAGCTGATGCTACAGTATACGATAAGATCGATGTTAATATTACTACAGAATTTGTAGGGTATGATCATCTTACCTATGACTCAGAGATCACAGTTCTTACAACAGAAAAAGAAATCGTAACATCTCTGATGGAAGGTCAGAAGGGTACTGTATTTACAAAAGAAACTCCTTTCTATGCTACCATGGGTGGACAGGAAGGTGACCGTGGAGTGATCGAGACTGCTGACGGCAGATTTGTAGTAGAAGATACGATCAAACTTCGTGGCGGCAAATTTGGCCATGTCGGACACATGGAATCAGGAATGCTGTCTGCAGGGGAAAAAGCTTCCCTGAAAGTCGACGAACAGGCACGTCGTGATACAGAGAAAAACCACAGTGCAACTCATCTTCTTCAGAAAGCACTCAAAACCATCCTCGGTTCTCATGTAGAACAGAAGGGTTCCCTGGTAACTCCTGACAGACTTCGCTTTGACTTCGCACACTTCCAGGCAATGACTCCGGAAGAAATCGCTCAGACAGAGGCTCTTGTAAACAAAGAGATTCAGGCTGATCTTCCTGTAGTGACAGATGTCATGGATATTGAAGAAGCTAAGAAATCCGGTGCAATGGCTCTGTTTGGAGAGAAATATGACCAGAAAGTACGTGTTGTATCCATGGGAGATTTCTCCAAAGAACTCTGTGGCGGTACACATGTCAAAAACACAGGTTCCATCATGCTCTTTAAGATTGTTTCTGAGGCAGGTGTCGCAGCAGGTGTACGTCGTATTGAAGCACTGACAGGGAACGGGGTTATTGAATACTATAAGAAACAGGAAGCTATGCTGCATGAGGCAGCAAAAGCACTTAAAGCTCAGCCGGCGGAAGTTGCAGAGAAGATCACACATCTTCAGGCGGAAGTAAAAACTCTTCAGAGCGAAAACGAGTCTCTCAAGAGCAAGCTGGCACAGGGATCTCTTGGTGATGTTATGGATCAGATCGTGGATGTCAAGGGTGTAAAACTCCTTGCAGCCAAAGTAGAAGGCGTTGATATGAACGGACTTCGTGATCTTGGCGATCAGCTTAAAGAGAAACTTGGAGAGGGCGTTGTTGTTCTTGCGGCAGTAAACGGAGGCAAAGTAAATCTTCTTGCAATGGCTACGGATGCAGCTCAGAAGGCAGGAGCACATGCAGGAAATCTGATCAAAGGCGTTGCGGCAATCGTAGGCGGAGGCGGCGGTGGTCGCCCGAATATGGCCCAGGCTGGCGGAAAGAATCCGGAAAAGGCAGACGAGGCAGTTAAGGCAGCAGCAGGAATTCTGGAGCAGCAGATTCACTAAAAAGAACGAATTTTGGCCAAAAAGAAATTTTTTCTAAATTTAGCCAAAATATATGTTGACGAATGTTATAGCTATGTTATATAATAACAATCGTGCAAGAAAAATACCCAGACAGTTGTATTTTAGCACAATCTACAACTGGAGGGAGGTTAGGTGTGAGTCTATGTCAAACGTTATCGTAAAAGAAAACGAGACTTTAGATAGCGCTCTTCGCAGATTCAAGAGAAGCTGTGCGAAAGCAGGTATCCAGCAGGAAATCCGCAAGAGAGAGCATTACGAGAAACCAAGCGTTCGTCGTAAGAAAAAATCTGAAGCCGCAAGAAAACGTAAATATAATTAATTGTGCGCAAAAATCCCTGACGACAAGTCCGTCAGGGATTTTTAAGATTTAATAAGAAAATCATAACTGTGGGAGTAGTGAACAGTTAAAAGGATCAATAACAAAAAAGGAGGGCGGCAAAACATACGAGATGGGACATATTATGCGCTTTTTAAAGAAAGTTCTTAAACTTTTGTTTAACAGAATTTTTTATGTTGCAGCCGCCCTGCTGATTCAGCTGGGCTGGCTTCTGATCATGGCATGGAGGCTGGCGGCATATTCAAAATACATTTCGAATGCACTTGTGATCATCAGTGTTCTGGTCGTACTGTGGATTGTAAATAAGAAGATCAATCCATCTTATAAGCTGGGCTGGACGATTCTGATCCTGACAGTTCCTGTGTTTGGTTTACTTTTGTACATGCTGTTCGGAAAATCCAGGATCGCACAGGCAATCCAGAGCAGATATGCACAGGTACAAAAGGAAAGTCTGCCGTATATGAAACAGGACGAGCAGGTTTTTGAAGAACTTAAAGAACAGGAACCAGGAGCGGCAGTACAGTCGAAATATATCCATCAGTATTCCAGTTTTCCGGTTCACGGAAATACGACAGCAGAATATTTTCAGGTGGGAGACGATATGTTTCCTGTTCTGGTACGGGAACTTGAGCAGGCCCGGCATTATATTTATATTGAATATTTTATTATCAACGACGGTGTGATGTGGAGAACGATTCTGGATATTCTGGAAAGAAAGGCGAAGGAGGGTGTTGATGTCCGTCTCATCTATGACGGCTTTGGCTGCCTGACTACATTGCCAAACAGATATGATAAAGTCCTTCAGGAAAAAGGTATCAAATGTGTGATATTCAATCCGTTTCGACCTCTTCTGAATATTGTTCAGAACAACCGTGATCATCGAAAAATCTGTGTGATCGATGGAAAGACAGGTTTTACCGGAGGAATCAATCTCGCTGACGAATACATCAATCAGAAGGAAAGATTCGGACACTGGAAGGATACTGCAGTCATGCTCAAAGGTGAAGCTGTCTGGAATATGACAGTTATGTTCCTTCATATGTGGAGTGTTGTGAATAATTCGGCAGAAGATATGGAGCATGAACTTCATATGCCGCATAAATACCACCCGGAGGCATTTGAGGATGATGGTTTTGTGCAGCCATACAGTGACACGCCATTAGACGGAGAAGTTCTTGGCGAGAATGTTTATCTGAATATTATCAATCGTGCGAGAAAATATGTTTATATCTGTACACCATATCTGATCATTGACAATGAGATGATGACAGCTCTTTGTCTGGCTGCCAAGAGCGGTGTTGATGTCCGTATCATGACTCCGGGTGTCCCTGACAAAAAGATGGTTTTTCTTCTGACACAGTCTTATTATGAGCAGCTTCTGGAAGCCGGAGTGCGGATTTATGAGTATCAGCCGGGCTTTCTTCACGCGAAGTCCTTTGTCTGTGATGATGAGATTGCAGTTGTCGGAACGATCAATCTGGATTACCGCAGTCTGTACCTCCATTTTGAGAATGGTGTCTGGTTCTGCAAAAACAAAGTAGTGGGAGATATCCTGCAGGATTTCAAAGAAACATTGAATTACTGTGATCCGATCAATATAGAATTCTGCAAAAACAGAAATATACTGGTTCGCGGCTTTCAGAGTATTCTGAGGCTTTTTGCACCTCTGTTATAAAAAATATCATAAGGAATGTGATGGCTTTTTGTCAGAGTCGTCATATTCCTTTTTTGCTTTATAGCATATAAGGTATAATCTGGAAGGAATTCTTTTACAATAGTAAGGAAAAGAACTCAGGGGATATTGTATGAAGGTTTGTGACAGAATAAGAAAGACTGCAGCTTATGCTGTGTTCTTCTGTATCATGATTACCTGTATTCCTGTATATGCGGAAGAAAAAAGTGCGGTGGAAGTTTCGGCTCCCAGTGTTGTTCTGATGGAACCGGAGACAAAAACAGTCCTTTATGAAAAAGAAAAAGATACCAGAAGAAGTCCTGCAAGTGTTACAAAGGTTATGACACTTCTTCTGATCTTTGATCATCTGAAGAAAGGAGATATGGCTCTTACCGACATTGTGACGACGAGTGCACATGCAAAATCTATGGGAGGTTCTCAGGTGTTTCTTGAAGAAGGTGAAACACAGGATGTAGAAACACTGATCAAATGTATTGTGATCGCATCGGGAAATGATGCCAGTGTCGCGATGGCAGAGTATATTTCAGGAAGCGAGGAAGCCTTTGTAAAAGAGATGAATGAGAGAGCGCAGGAACTTGGAATGAAAAACACACACTTTGTCGACTGCTGCGGTCTGACAGATTCTGATGAACACTATACGACAGCATATGATATTGCCCTTATGAGCAGGGAACTGATTCTGGATCATCCGGAGATCTTTCAGTATTCTTCGATCTGGATGGAAAACATCACACATGTTACCAGGCAGGGAAGCAGGGAGTTTGGACTGACAAACACAAATCGTCTGATCCGGACATATCCGGGATGTATCGGACTTAAGACAGGAAGCACCAGCAAGGCAAAGTTCTGCCTCAGTGCGGTTGCCAGAAGAAATGAACTTACGCTGATGTCTGTTGTCATGGCGGCACCAGATTACAAGGCGAGACTCAAAGATGCAGCAGCGCTTCTGGATTATGGCTTTTCCAGATGCAGCCTTTATGTTGATAAGAATGTTGTAAAACTTCCTGAAATGACTGTAAAGAGAGGAAAAGAAGAATCTGTTCCGCTTTCCTGTCAGGGGGAATTCCGCTATCTGGATACGGAAGGACATAGTATTACTGATGTGAAAAAAGAGATAAAACTTCCTCAAGAAACAGAAGCACCTGTCAAAAAAGGAGCAAAAGCGGGAGAGGTGATCTATCTGTCCGGTGACAGGGAGCTTGGAAGACTTCCGATCCTTTTTGCCAGGACAGTCAGCCGGGCTACCTATATGGATTGTCTTATAAAAACGGCAGGCCGGTTGTGGCTGACAGGAGGGAAGGAAACTTTTGACAAAGATACAGTGTGAGAGGTATAATGATAGGCAAACGACTGTAAGCAAAAACTAGGAGAAGTGAAAAATGAAAGAAATCAGAACAGTAGATGCAGTGGGACATATCTTGTGCCATGATATCACACAGATCATAAAAGATCAGAAAAAGGGAGTTTTATTTAAAAAGGGACATATTGTGAGAGAGGAGGATATACCGGCACTTCTTTCGGTGGGAAAGGAGCATCTTTTTGTGTGGGAAAAAAGAGAGGGGATCCTGCATGAAAATGAAGCGGCACAGATTCTCTATAAAATTTCAGCAGATGAACATATGCATGGAAGCGATATCAAAGAGGGCAAGATTGAACTGATTGCAGACTGTGATGGCGTTCTCAAGATACGAAGAGATGCACTTCTGGCAGTGAATTCTCTTGGTGAGATGATGATCGCATCCAGACATGGTGATTTTCCGGTCAGAAAAGGTGACAAGATCGCGGGTACCCGTATCATTCCGCTGATAATAGAGAAAGAAAAGATGGACCATGCAGAAGAAGCAGCAGGAGAAAAACCGATCTTTTCAATACTTCCTTTCCATAACAAAAAAGCAGGGATCGTTACTACCGGAAGTGAAGTTCAGAAGGGACTTATAAAGGACACTTTCACACCTGTTCTGAGGGAGAAGCTTGACGAGTATGATTGTTCTGTTATGGGGCAGACTACTCCGGGAGATGACAGGAAACAGATCACAGAGGATATTCTGAAATTCATCAGTGAGGGTGCGGATCTGGTCATCTGCAGTGGAGGAATGAGTGTGGATCCGGATGACCGCACGCCGGGTGCAATCAAGGATACAGGTGCAGAGATTGTTACCTATGGTGCACCGGTACTTCCGGGAGCTATGCTGCTTCTGGCTTATTATAAGGCGGGTGACAGAACAGTGCCGGTTCTGGGACTTCCGGGATGCGTGATGTATGCAAAGAGAACCGTTTTTGACCTGATCCTTCCGCGGGTTATCGCAGATGACAGAATTTATGCAGAGGAAATTGCTGCTTATGGAGAGGGTGGTCTTTGCCTTAACTGCCCAACCTGTATTTTCCCGAATTGTGGATTTGGCAAATAAAAACATAAAGGAATGCAGTTACATGGAGACATTCAGAACCAGAACATATGAGATTCATACAAAGAAGCTGAAAAGCAGACATAAAGTAAAATTTGCCTTTCTGACAGATCTTCATGGTCTGGTATATGGCAACAATAATCAGCATCTGTATGAGGAGATCATGAAACGAAAACCAGATGCAGTGCTTGTTACCGGAGATATGATCGTATGCAGGAAGATGGAAACACTTCAGGCGGCAGCAGGACTTCTGGTTCGTCTGAGCGAACAGATTCCGGTTTTTTATGTCCTTGGAAACCACGAATATAAAATGTCCCTGAATCCGGAGTATCGTCAGCAGTATCTGAATTATGAATACCTGCTTACCCGTGCAGGAATCTGTTTTTTGCATAACGAACATATATCTTCTGATTTTCATGAGACAGATTTTGTATTTCATGGGCTGGAACTTCCGATGGAGTATTATCACAAGCCCAATTCTCCGGCGCTGAGCCTTAAAACACTGGAAGAACTGCTTGGTACACCGACGGGTTCGGGGATACATATTCTTCTGGCGCATAATCCGAAATATGGAAATACGTACCTTTCCTGGGGAGCAGATCTTGTCCTGTCAGGTCATTATCATGGAGGAATTCTGCGCTTTGGTGAGAATCATGGCCTGACCTGCCCGCAGTATCTTCTTTTTCCACCATACTGCTGCGGCAGGTTCCACGGTGGAAAAAGCACAATGATCGTCAGTGCGGGACTTGGAGAACATACCATACCGATCCGGATCCATAATCCAAGGGAACTGCTTATGATCGAGTTCTGTCCGGCACAAAAAGAAAAAAATATTCCCCTAAAACAGGAAGGAAAACAATATAATGGCAATACCGGTAAAGATTGATGTCTTTGAGGGACCGCTGGATCTTCTTCTGCATCTGATCGAGAAGAACAAGATAGATATTTATGACATTCCTATCGTGGAGATTACAGATCAGTATATGGAGTATATACACTCCATGGAAAAAGAAGATCTGGGGATCATGAGTGAGTTTCTGGTGATGGCAGCAACACTTCTGGATATTAAATGCAGAATGCTTCTTCCAAAAGAAGTGAATGAAGAGGGAGAGGAAGAGGATCCAAGGGAGGAACTTGTCCGAAAACTCCTGGAATACAAAATGTACAAATATATGTCCTATGAACTGAAGGACAAGATGGACGGGGCAGTCGGGGTTTTTTATAAGGAACCTACGATTCCGGATGAAGTGATGAAATACAGAGAACCGATAGATCCCAGAGAGCTTCTGGCAGGACTTACTCTGGAGAAACTGCACAGTATCTATCAGTCAGTTCTTAAGAAACAGGAAGATAAGATCGATCCGATCAGGAGCAGATTCGGAACGATCGAGAAGGAAGAAGTGAGTCTGTCCGAAAAAATGCTGGAGATGAAGGAATATGCCGGAAACCACAGGAAATTCAGTTTTCGACAGCTTCTTACAGGTCAAAGTTCAAAGATTCAGATGATCGTAACTTTTCTCTCGATTCTGGAACTTATGAAGATGGGCTATATCCATGTGGCGCAGGACAGCCTGTTTGATGATATTCTGGTAGATGTAGTCAGAGATCCGCAGGAATGGACACATTTGACGGAATTTGCAGATGAATAATGAAATATGAAGATTGAGGTAACTGGAAAGATATATGGAAATAAAGAAATTAGAGGCGGCAATTGAGGCAGTTCTGTTTACGATGGGAGAGTCTGTGGAACTGACTCAGATTGCCGGTGCGATCCAGCAGGACAGAGAAACAACAAGAAAACTTCTGAATAATATGATGGACCGTTATCGGCAGGAGGACAGAGGGATTCAGATCATAGAACTGGAACAGTCCTATCAGATGTGTACAAAGAAGGAATATTATGAATGTCTGATCAGGCTTGCCCTGCATCCAAAGAAACCTGCACTGACAGATGTTATGCTGGAAACGCTTTCTATTATTGCATACAAGCAGCCGGTCACAAAAGCTGAGATCGAGAAGATACGAGGGGTAAAATGTGACCATGCCATCAATAAACTGATGGAGTATGAGCTTGTAAAAGAAATCGGACGGCTGGATGCACCCGGAAGGCCGATTCTTCTTGGAACCACAGAGGAATTTCTGCGCTGTTTTGGTGTGCAGGGACTGGAAGAGCTTCCGGCTGTGGATCCTGTCCGGCTCGAAGATTTTAAGGCGGAAGCAGAAGAAGAGATACAGCTTCGCCTGGACGTTTAGGAGGAAAAACAAATGCCTACGACCTATGCACATGACTTATTTGGCAGAAAAATTTACAGCAGACTTCCGAAGGAGATGCAGACGGTCATTCAGCGAAATGTCAATCTGTACAGAATCGGGCTTCATGGACCGGATATTCTGTTTTATCATATGCTGAAACCAAGAGTATCGACAACAGGAATTCGTATGCACAAAGAAAAAGCAGCTCCCTTCTTTGAGAGAGGGATGGCGGTTGTGAGAGATACTCATGATGAAAAACTTCTGGCATATCTTCTTGGGTTTGGCTGTCATTATCTTCTGGACAGTGCGTGCCATCCATATATTGAGGATATGGCAGAAAAGAAAGTGATCACACATACGCTTCTGGAAAAGGAATTTGACAGGACACTGATGCTGGAAACGAACAGAAATCCGTATCATTATTATCCGTCATGTGGTATAAGGCCAAGGATCACTTATGCCAGGGTGATCCACAGAGCTATTCCCAAGGTGGCAACGGGAGAGATATCAAGTTCTTTAAAGAGAATGAAGCTGATCACAAACTGCATGGTTTATGATAACAAAGGGAGGCGCAGAAAATTCCTCACAGTGCTTTCCAGGCTTGCCGGCAGGAATCGGTCTGACTCGATGATGGAATATTTCATGGCAAAGGATCCGATTCCGGGAAGTGAGGTTCCGGTTCGCGCGCTTCACAGACTGTATGACAGAGAAATTAAAGAAGCACCGGAGTATCTGGAAGAGCTTTTTGCACTTTCCAAAGAAGACCGGAAGCTCTCAGAAAGATGGAATAAAACGTACAACGGATGAAGACAGAGGGATGCCGGAAGTAATATAATCAGGACAGGTCTGCATAAAATATCTTATAAAGTATAAGAGGTGTGATATGAAGCGCAGACATAGTATAATGGCCGTGGTCCTGATCCTGATAATTTCCGTGACAAATCTCACAGTCCGTGCAGAAACAGAAAAAAATGCACTGACGGAGAGGCTTTATGCACTTTCGGCGGTTCTGATGGATGGAGATTCCGGCAGGATCCTGTACGAAAAAGATGGTGATATCCCAAGAGCCAATGCGAGTACTACAAAGGTGCTGACATGTATCCTTGCCCTGGAAAACGGAAAAGGTGACGATTATGTACAGATTTCTTCCAATGCAGCTTCTCAGCCAGATGTACGTCTTGGGGTTCGAAGAGGCGAACAGTATTATCTGGAGGATCTTCTGTATTCGCTGATGCTCCAGAGTCATAATGATGCGGCAGTTGCCATTGCAGAGCATATCGGAGGCTCAGTGGATAACTTTGCAGATATGATGAACCGGAAAGCATCAGAGCTTGGCTGTCGGGATACACATTTTGTGACTCCGAATGGCCTTGATGCAAAAGATGGCGGCGGGACGCATCATACGACAGCAGCTGACCTGGCACGGATCATGCGGTACGCCATACAGAATCCCATATTTCTCAAAATTGCACAGACCAGGGAGTATTCGTTTTCAGAACTTCAGAAGAAACAGACATTTTCGCTTCACAACGCAAATGCATTTCTGGATATGAGAGAGGGGATTCTTGCAGGGAAAACAGGCTACACAGGGGAAGCAGGCTACTGTTATGTCTGTGCGGAACAAAAGGACGGAAGGACTTTTATTGTCTCCGTTCTGGGAAGTGGCTGGCCGAATCATAAAACCTATAAATGGAAAGATACAGCGGCTCTTCTCGAATACGGTGAGAATAATTATAAATACAGAACCTGGTGGAAAAATCCGGAGATACCGCTGACCCGGATCCAAAACGGGTTTCAGGAATCTCCTCTTGGAAAAACAATCTATCTTCATGGTATTCTGGATGTTTCTGCAGAACAGAAGGAAAACAGAATGCTTCTTGCAGAAGGGGAGAGAGTTGACTGCCAGGTAAAGGTTCCGCGGGTGGTAGAAGCTCCGGTCAGCCGTTATGACAAGATCGGCAAAGTGGAATTTCTTCTTGACGGAGATATTATTGCTTCGTATGCTGTGCTGGCGGATCAGTCTGTTGAGCGGAGGACATTTTTGAGAACGCTGGAGTATGTTTCTGACAGATTTTTTCATTAAGTATGACAAAAGCCTTTTCGCGCTGGAAAGGGCTTTTTGTGTCTTTGAAGACCAAAAAAATTGTATTGTTGCAAAATAAATTTAGGAGTTAAAAAATTAACAAAAAAACGGAAATGTATTGAAAAAATATTGAAAACAGGTTACAATTATAATCGGCTAAAATTTTGGTTATATTTTAAAATTTTATAAACATGGAGGGCAAAAGAGAATGAGTAATGCAACACAAAGCTTAGCAGGCACAAGAATTAATTCTTTGCTTGACGCCAACAGTTTTGTTGAAATCGGGAAAAGCGTAACCGCCAGATCTACAGATTTCAATATGACTGAAAAAAAAGCGCCTTCAGACGGTGTTATCACCGGATATGGTGTGATTGACGGAAATCTTGTCTATGTATACAGCCAGGATGTTTCCGTACTGAACGGAACAGTAGGCGAAATGCATGCAAAGAAGATTTCTGCATTATATGACCTTGCTATGAAGACAGGCGCACCGGTGATCGGCCTGATTGACTGTGCAGGAATGCGTCTTCAGGAAGCAACAGATGCACTGGAGGCATTTGGCGGAATTTATCTGAAACAGACAATGGCATCCGGAATGATCCCGCAGATCACAGCAGTATTCGGTACCTGTGGCGGAGGAATGGCAGTTGTTCCGGCACTGACAGATTTCACATTCATTGAGGCAAAAAAAGGCAGAATGTTCGTAAACAGCCCGAACGCACTTGATGGAAACTACACAGAAAAATGTGATACAGCATCTGCAGAGTTCCAGAGCAGAGAGACTGGTCTTATCGATGCTGTAGAATCTGAAGAAGAGATCCTTGCTGAGATCCGTCAGCTTATCGGACTTCTTCCGTCAAACTTTGAGGATAATGATTCCTTTGAAGAGTGTACAGATGACCTGAACCGTGTATGCGAGGATATTACGGCATGTGCAGGAGATACATCTATCGCACTTTCCAGAATCGCGGATAACGGAATTTTCTTTGAAACAAAAAGAGACTTTGGCAAAGATGTTGTTACAGGATTCCTTCGTGTAAACGGAATGACTGTAGGTGCAGTAGCCAACAGAACTGAGGTTTATGACGCACAGGGTGAGAAAGCAGAGGAATTCGACGGAACTCTTTCTGCAAGAGGTGCGAGAAAAGCAGCAGGATTCGTTAAATTCTGTGATGCTTTTGAAATCCCGGTTCTGACTCTTACAAATGTAACCGGATTCAATGCGACTGTATGCAGCGAAAAAGGAATGGCAAAAGCTGTCGGAGAACTGGTTCATGCATTTGCATCAGCAACTGTTCCGAAGGTTAATGTGATCATCGGAAAAGCATACGGAACTGCTTATGTGGCAATGAACAGCAAATCTGTAGGTGCTGATTTCGTTTATGCATGGGACAATGCAGAGATTGGTATGATGGATGCTTCCATGGCAGCCAAGATCATGTATGCGGGAGCAGATGCTTCTGTTCTTGGTGAGAAAGCAGCAGAGTACAGAGCACTTCAGTCCAACGTAGAGTCCGCAGCAGCAAGAGGTTATGTAGATACTGTGATCGCTCCGGCTGATACACGTAAATACGTGATCGGAGCATTTGAAATGCTGTTCACAAAGAGAGAAGACCGTCCAGCTAAGAAACATGGCACAGTCTAAGCGAGGTGAGCATATGAATCAGATGTTAAAGAAAGCATCCACTACCTGTGCTGCATTTGTATGTGCCGCATCTCTGATGTTTGCAGGCACAGCTTCTGTTTGGGCAGACAGTGAGATTGATGAAACAGTCAAAAACCAGATTGAAAGTTATGCAGAGGGACTGACAGATGAGATCATCGGTCTGACTGATGAACAGATCGAACAGTATATGGAATCCGATGATGCGTTTACTTCAAGTGCAATGACAGCATGGGAAGGAAGCAAGGACGATCTGGGTGAACTGAAAGAAAAAGGGGAAGTGGAAATCGAATATTCAGATGATGAATATACAGCAACCCTTCCGGTCAAGTTCGACAAAGAAGATGCAGAGTTTGTCTATGTATTTGACAAAAATGTGATTCCTACTTCATTAGCAGTTGATGTTCAGTATTCTTTTGGAACAACAATGAAGAATGCAGCACTGAATACTGTTATGGGACTTGGTACTGTATTTGTGATCCTGATCTTCCTGATCTTCCTGATCTCCCTGTTCAAATATGTTCCGGGATCCGGAGCACAGCAGGTTAAGAAGAAAGAAGAAACTACTCCGGCTCCGGCACCGGCACCGGTACCTGTGGCAGTACCTGTACAGGAGGAAACTGATAATTCAGAACTGATCGCGGTGATCGCAGCAGCAATCGCGGCATCAGAGGGAACTACAACAGATGGCTTTGTTGTACGTTCTATTCGTAAGATCAACCGTAAAAAAAGGTAATTGACAATTTTAGGAGGATTAAAAATGAAAAGCTATACAATCACCGT
>CAKRTP010000036.1 GCA_934402155.1 uncultured Blautia sp.
TTTTGAACTCCTTTTGTAATGAATAAAAATTGTAAGTTTTCCACAGGGACGAGAGAATAATTCTATAAAGTAAAAAAAGTCCCTTACAATACATCTCTGTACTGTAAGGGACGAATAATCTACTCGCGGTTCCACCCTGCTTGCCGTATCTGCCATAAAACAGACACAGCCACTCTTATAAGATGATAACGGAATCACCGGACCGGATTAGGGCCACTCGGAGATGGTCTTCGACTGCTTCCCGCTGAAATACTCTCAGCAAATGTATTTCTCTCTGGAGCCTTCCACAGTTTACTCTTCTCTTCAACGTGTTTCTTATTTATTCTGTTATTCATTATATCCACACGTTTTCCGTTTGTCAATGGTTATTTTGTATTGGTAAGACCAATTTATTTAAAATACTCTACACCGGATTCAAAGATCTTGATATCCTGCTCGCCGTAGATATTTACAGCAACTCCGTCGCCGCGACGCTCGCTGTGTGCCATCTTACCAAGGATACGTCCATCCGGGCTTGTGATACCTTCGATATTCATATAGGATCCGTTTACGTTCCATTCTTCGTCAGCACTTAATTCTCCAGTTGGAGTTACATACTGAGTTGCAACCTGTCCATTTGCGAAAAGTTTTGCAAGCCATTCATCGTTGGCAACGAAACGTCCTTCACCATGAGATGCCGGATTGCAGTATACACCGCCAAGCTGTGCTTTCTGAAGCCATGGAGACTTGTTGCTTACAACCTTGGTGTAAACCATCTTGGAGATATGACGACCGATGGTGTTGAAGGTCAGTGTCGGGGAATCTGCTTTCTGTCCGCAGATCTCACCATATGGTACAAGACCAAGCTTGATCAGAGCCTGGAATCCATTACAGATACCAAGTGCAAGACCATCTCTCTCATTGACAAGCTTCATAACAGCTTCTTTGATCTTTGCATTCTGGAAAGCAGTTGCAAAGAATTTCGCAGAACCATCCGGTTCATCACCAGCGGAGAATCCACCTGGGAACATGATGATCTGAGCCTGGTCGATTGCTTTTGTGAAGAGTTCCACAGAATCATGGATATCTTCTGCTGTCAGGTTCTTAAATACTTTGACATCAACCTCTGCACCTGCGCGTTCGAAAGCACGTGTGCTGTCGTATTCACAGTTTGTTCCAGGGAATACCGGAATGAATACACGCGGTTTTGCAACTTTGTGTTTGCATACATAAATGTTTTCTGCGTGATACAGTTCATCCTTTGCCTGTTTTTCGTTGTCTTCACCGGAAGCTGTCTTGAATACTCTTTCCAGAGTTCCTTTCCATGCTTCTTCAGCTTCTTTTTCAGTAATAACAGTATTTCCGTAGGAGAATTTACCGTCATCTGTAACTTCACCGATCAGTGTATAGGTAATGGAAAGTTCTCCGACTTTGCCTGCTGGAACTTCCATGATGATATCACCAAATCCAGGAGCGAAGAAGTCTCTTGGATCCAGATTGTGTTCGATCTTCACGCCGAGTGCGTTACCGAATGCCATCTTGGAAACAGCTGCTGCAATACCGTGACGATCCAGTGCGTAAGCGGAAACAACTTTTCCAGCCTGGATATCGTTGTGGAGTTTTTCATACTGATCCATGATTCCTGCGTAGTCCGGCAGATCATACTGATCACGTGGTGCGCGGAGCCATACAAGTTTGTTTCCTGCTTTTTTGAGTTCAGGAGTGATGACATCCTGGATCTTGGCTACGTCTACTGCAAAGGAAACAAGTGTCGGAGGTACGTCTATTTCATTGAAGGTTCCGGACATACTGTCTTTACCACCGATGGACGGAAGACCGAATCCCATCTGTGCTGCATACGCACCAAGGAGTGCGGAGAATGGCTGGCTCCATCTCTTTGGATCTTCAGTCATACGACGGAAGTATTCCTGGAATGTGAAGCGGATCTTCTTGTAATCACCACCTGTAGCTACAATTCTTGCTACAGATTCTGTTACTGCATAAGCAGCTCCATGATATGGGCTCCAGGATGAGAGATATGGGTCAAAACCGTAGCTCATCATGGTAACTGTGTCAGTCTTTCCGTTCTGTACCGGAACTTTAGCAACCATACTCTGAGTCTCTGTAAGCTGATACTGACCACCGTATGGCATAAATACGCTTCCCGCACCAATAGAACCGTCGAACATTTCGACAAGACCTTTCTGGGAGCATACATTGAGGTCAGCAAGTGTCTCAAGCCATTTTGCCTTAACATCGGCAACGTCTGGTCTTTCCTCAAAGAGGTTTCCTTCTTTGTTCGGAATCTCAACTTCTACTGTTGTTTCCTGATGTGCACCGTTGGTATCAAGGAATGCACGGGAAATATTTACGATTTCTTTGCCTCTCCATGTAAGAACAAGGCGTGGCTCCTCGGTAACGACTGCAACCGGGATTGCTTCGAGGTTTTCTTCGTTTGCAAAACCAAGGAATTTGTCAACATCTTTCGGATCTACAACAACTGCCATACGCTCCTGGGATTCAGAGATTGCGATCTCTGTTCCGTCAAGGCCGGCATATTTTTTCGGAACTTTGTCAAGGTCTACGCGAAGTCCGTCTGCAAGCTCACCGATGGCAACGGATACACCACCTGCACCAAAGTCGTTACATTTCTTGATAATGTAGCTGACTTCTTCACGTCTGAACATACGCTGGATCTTACGCTCTGTAGGTGCATTACCTTTCTGTACTTCTGCACCGCAGACTTCGATGGAAGCTTCTGTATGTACCTTGGAGGAACCTGTTGCTCCACCAATACCGTCACGGCCGGTACGTCCGCCAAGAAGGATGATGATATCTCCCGGATCAGAGTTTTCACGGATAACGGCACGTCTTGGAGCTGCACCCATAACGGCACCGATCTCCATACGTTTTGCAACGTAATCCGGATGATAGATTTCTTTTACATAGCCTGTAGCCAGACCGATCTGGTTACCATAGGAACTGTAACCATGAGCAGCACCTCTGACCAGTTTTTTCTGAGGAAGTTTTCCCTTCAGAGTTTCTTTGACGGATACCGTCGGATCAGCAGCACCGGTTACACGCATTGCCTGATATACATAAGTACGTCCGGACAGCGGGTCACGGATTGCACCGCCAAGACAGGTTGCAGCACCACCAAATGGCTCGATCTCGGTCGGATGGTTATGTGTCTCATTCTTGAAGTTGATGAGCCACTCTTCTTCCTTTCCGTCTACGTCTACAGGAACAACGATACTGCAGGCATTGATCTCATCGGACTCTTCCTGATCAGCCAGTTTGCCTTCGGATTTAAGTTTCTTCATTGCCATAAGAGCAAGATCCATCAGGCAGACAAACTTGTCGTCACGGCCTTTGTAGAGGACTTCTCTGTCAGCAAGGTATTTCTCGTAAGTTTTTACGATTGGTTCTTTGTAGTCACCTTCATCAAACTTCACGTCTGTAAGCTCTGTGGAGAAGGTTGTATGACGACAGTGATCAGACCAGTAAGTATCAAGTACACGAACTTCTGTCATGGAAGGATTACGTTTCTCTTCATTTTTGAAGTAGTTCTGAATATGCTGGAAATCCTTGAATGTCATTGCGAGATTCAGGGAATCGTACAGTGCTTTGAGATCTGCTTCTGACATTTCTTTGAACCCGTCAAAAATCTTAACATCTTCCGGTTCCGGGAATACGGCAACGAGTGTCTCAGGTTTCTCAAGTCCTGTCTCACGGGAGTCTACCGGGTTGATGCAATGATGTTTGATCGCATCAAATTCTTCGTCTGTTATATTTCCTTCTATTACATAAGTAGTTGCAGAACGGATGATCGGCTGTGCATCTCCATCAAGAAACTGTACACACTGTACAGCAGAATCTGCTCTCTGGTCAAACTGACCCGGAAGATACTCTACAGAAAAAATCCTGGAACCTTCTGCTGCCTCAAAATCCTCAAGATAAAGATCATCTACAGGCGGCTCTGCAAATACGGTTCTGCATGCTTTTTCAAAAACTTCATCTGAAATATTTTCTACATCATAACGGATCAGCACTCTGACATTTGATGCTGTTCTGATTCCGAGATAACTGCTGATCTCATGTTTTAATTCTTTGGCCTGTACGGCATAGGCTGGTTTCTTTTCTACATAAACGCGTCTTACGTTACTCATAAGAAACTCCTTTCAGATAATATTCATTGGTTGTTTGTTACTGTTCACAGAGGTTCTCTGTAAACAGTAACTCTGGTGTTTGGGATAGAATTGTTGTTTTTTTACACAATCTATAGTATCATAACAAATATCATTAGTAAAATTAATATATCTTATATTATCTATTATTTGTACTAATCAATAAGGAGGAACCTGTGGATATCAATCTTGAATTATATAAAGTTTTTTATTATGTGGCTACGACTTTAAGCTTCTCAGAAGCATCCCGTCAGCTTTTCATTTCTCAGTCAGCGGTAAGCCAGTCCATCAAAACTCTGGAAAAAAAACTCGGACACACGCTCTTTATCCGGAGCACCAAAAAAGTTCTCCTCACACCGGAGGGCGAACTTCTTCTGCAGCATGTCAAACCTGCACTTCTGATGCTTGATGAAGGAGAGTCTATTCTCTCCGGTGATACGCTTAAAGGCCAGCTCCGTATCGGAGCCAGTGACACGATCTGCCGTTATTTTCTGATCGAATATTTCCGTAAATTTCATCAGACTTATCCGGATGTCCGGGTCAAGGTCACTAACAGCACCTCTATCGGCTGTGTGGAACTTCTCGAGAAAGGGCAGGTCGATCTGATCGTATGCAATTCACCCA
Organism: uncultured Blautia sp.; assembly: GCA_934402155.1. Classification (GTDB taxonomy): domain Bacteria; phylum Bacillota; class Clostridia; order Lachnospirales; family Lachnospiraceae; genus Blautia_A. The sequence goes on from CAKRTP010000036.1 coordinate 4,791, forward strand.
ACTCCCGACTCGGAAGTCACACCCGAGTCAAAATATTAAAGGATTTCCATGATATTTTTGTCGCTGATCCAAACTGTTTTTCCTTCAGGCATCTTCCCTGTTCCTTCACCGATCTCATGCAGTATCCTATCCTGATGCTTTCTTCCAAAAGCACCACCAGTGAGTATCTCTATCACACTTTTGCGGTTCATGATCTGAAACTGCTGCCAGAGGTTGAACTCAACAGCAACGATCTTCTGATGGATCTTGCTCGTATTGGTCTTGGTATTGCCTGCATTCCGGACTATATGCTGAGTCCGTCAGATTCACTGAAACCGATTCCCATGACGGAGGTTCTTCCTCCCCGGCAGCTGGTTCTGGTTCAGAACGATAATCTGCCTGTTTCGCAGGCAGCAGAACGATTTCTGGAGATGTTCTGAGAAAAACACCCCATAATGCTCACAGCATCAAAAAATCCCCACCATCCACTGAAGCGTTCTGCTTTAGTGACTGGCGGGGATTTTCATAAAATTATTTCGGCATTACTTCTATTGCTTTTTCGATATATTCGTTATTAATCTGAGCAAATTCTCCATTATCTGCCTTTGATGCATAACTCATGTCGATCGGCATCTTTCCTACAACCGGGACATTAAGTTCCGCTGCGATCTCATCAATATGACTCTCACCAAAGATCTTGAGTTCCTTACCGCAGTCCGGACATTTTACATAGCTGTAATTCTCTACGATTCCAAGTACCGGAATTTTCATCATCCCAGCCATATTATAAGCTTTCTTTACGATCATCTTAACGAGATCCTGCGGAGAACTTACGATCACGATTCCGTCAATCGGAAGAGACTGGAATACAGTAAGCGGTACATCTCCTGTTCCTGGCGGCATATCTACAAAGAGATAATCTATCTTGTCCCATACAACATCTGTCCAGAACTGTTTTACCATGTTGGCAAGAACAGGTCCTCTCCAGATAACCGGGGTATCCTCTGTCGGAAGCAGAAGATTGATAGACATGACTTTGATCCCGTTTTCAGTCTCCATCGGATAGATTCCGTTGTCATCTGCCTGTGCTGCACCTGTAAGTCCATACATCTTCGGGATAGATGGCCCTGTGATATCTGCATCAAGAATACCTACCTTGTATCCCTTTGCTGCCATTGCATTTGCAAGAGATCCTGTAACGAAAGACTTGCCAACACCACCCTTACCGCTGACAACACCAATCACATGTTTTACATCAGAAAAAATATTTGCTGGTACAAGGAAATCCTGCGGATTGCTCTTGCCCTTGCTTGCACATCCTTCACAGCTTGACTTGTCGCATGAGCTGTTACTGCATTCTTTTGCCATTTTGTATACTCCTTTATTTTCCGGTCATGGAGCCTGTCTACCGGGCTGCACGGCCTGTATTTTCTGTCAGTTACTATCCGTTATTTCATAAAACGGTCAATCGCACGTTCCAGCTCCTTAATAGCATCTTTGTCCCCGTGCTCTACCGCATCCACAATACAGTGTTCAATATGATCCTGCAGGATGATCTTACCTGTATTATTGATAGCTGATTTGACAGCTGAAAGCTGAATCAGTACCTCGGAACAGTCCCTTCCGCTCTCGACCATTCTCTTGATAGATTCCAGATGGCCGATTGCTCTGGAAATCCTATTCAGAACCGCTTTTGTCTGTGCATGACTGTGATGATGACCATGCTCCTCATGGGAATGTTCGATCATAGTCCCGTCTTCCAGTACATGTACATGGGTTTCCTTTGTTTCACTCATGTCTGCTCCTCTCAGGTGTAAAACGGTTACTGCTCACTCCGTTCACAGTAACTTGTTAATGAATACAATCATTATGAATACGACCACTTCGCATTCCGATTGCTACGGAATTACTGTATAATCCTAAAATCATATTATAACACAGCAGCTAAATCTCTGTAAAGGAACATCTTTGTTTTATCTGCGATGTTGTGATATCGAAGACAATCGTTCCATCAGCAAGAACTGTTTTGTCATAGGTGACATCCTTTCCCTGGAATTTCTTTGTTATATATTCTTCCGGGTCTGTGATCTCTACCTCTTCCACAAATACATCTCTCATCTGATTTCTGGGACATTTATTAAATATTTCCCAGATCACTTCATATTCTTTCATAATTTCCCACCATTTCCAAAAGCTATATCTCCAGAGTCCATCTTCCCTCAATCTCATCTGCAAACTCTGCTTCAACTGCTGCAAGTGTTTCTTTCTGTTCCAGCGGCACTGCCCAGGAAAGCCCGCAGCTTGCAGAAATCTCTCTTGGTACGGGAATCAGTCTTCCTTCAATTTCATTCTGCTTGCAGTATTTTTCTACTGCCATAGCTCCGCTTGTACTGTAAAAAGTCAAAAGATATCTCGCAATCTTTCTGATCATGGTTTTACTACTTTGGAAGCCTTTGCAAGAGTTTCTACAATATCATACATGTTTGTAACTTCTCCAACCTGAAGCTTGTCAGTCAGTCCATAATAATTCAGACAGGTTCCACATGTTTTGATCTCTACACCCTGTGCTTCCAGACTCTTGATGTCAGCAAGAGAGTCCGAACCCTCTGTAGTCAGAACTGCACCTCCATTATAGAACAGAATCGTCTTCGGAAGTTTCTCAAGCTGTGTCACTGCAAAAATAAATCCTTTCATCAGAACTTTGCCCAGTTCATCATTTCCTCTTCCCATAATTGCCGTATCTACTGCGATCACAAAATCACCTTTGACATCTGGAATACATTCTGCTACTTCTTCTGCCCCTTCAACCGGTTTCCGATCTTTTATACGAATAATGACCTGAAACTCTCTGTCGGATTTTTTCTCAGAAAGTACTTCAGCGCCTGCATGTTTTCCCATTCTGGTAAGATTCTGCACTGCAGTTTCATTATCTACCAGCACTGTGATCTGGGCATCGCCCTGAACACTGTCCAGTACTTTTTTTGTCCTGACAACCGGAATCGGACACTGTTCTCCTCTTGCATCTACTGTATATTTCTGTTCCATAAAAACCTCCATGATATTCCGGAAATAAGTCCGGCGGATATTGTTGCTGTTCACTCCGCCTTACTTATACTCTCTTCCTGTTTTTGTACTTGCTTTATTGTACCAGACCTTTTCCTTTTTTGCAAATTTATCAGCCTTGCAACCCTGACTTTTCCCGCACCTGATATACCAAGAGTTTTATACTTTATAAAAATTTTGTCGAAAAGAATTGAACTTCTTCAAAGAATAGAGTATCATTAATATAATTTTACAAAAAACGAGAATTTAGTCAAAGGAGATAAAACATGCAGCTTTTAAAAGACCGTATACTAAAAGACGGAATTGTAAAACCAGGGAATATTCTGAAAGTAGACAGCTTTCTGAATCACCAGATGGATATTGACCTTATCAATGAGATCGGAAAAGAATTTAAACGACGTTTTGCTGACTGTCCGATCACCAAAATTCTTACAATCGAGGCATCTGGTATCGGAATCGCATGTATCGCAGCACAGTATTTTAATGTACCTGTTATCTTTGCCAAGAAAGCCCAGAGTCTGAATCTGGATGGAGAAATGTACTGTTCTAAAGTAGAATCCTTTACCCACAAAAAAGTTTATGATGTTATCTTATCCAAAAAATTCCTCGGACCAGAAGATCATGTACTCCTGATCGATGATTTTCTTGCCAACGGATGTGCACTGCTTGGTCTGATCGACATCGTCAGGGAATCCGGAGCAACTCTGGAAGGTGCCGGAATTGTAATTGAAAAAGGCTTCCAGAATGGCGGAGAAAAGATCCGTGACATGGGTGTACGTCTGGAATCACTTGCAATCATCGATTCCATGACTGATGATTCTCTGACATTCCGTGACTGATATCCTTTAGATCAGACTCAGACAAAATCCGGTATATGATTCTGATCAGCCTGTGGGAAATTTCAATCTCAGCGAAAAAACTACAGCCATAACAGGAGACATATCTCTGTTATGGCTGTAATTTATATTTTTATTTTTTTGTGGTTTTTTCTTCATCTGCTGAAGATTTCTCTGTCAGCTCTGCCTTTTCTGTCGGGGTCGGTGTTTCCTTTGCTGCCTCTGTCGGAACAACTGTCGGCTCTGCTGCTGCAGAAGGAGTGACCGTCTCAGGGATCGGAGTCTCTGTCGGATCCGGTTCTACTTCCCTTTCTGAATAATATCCATTATCGATCAGTATCTCATAATTATCTCTGTCGATCAGCTGCGGCTCGCAGAGATATGTGCCTATGATCTTTATGCCATTATCATACTGTTCGTAGTCGTTTACCTCCGGATCATCTTCTCCATGAAGATATACGTTTACCATTTCTTCACATTGATCTGCAAGTTCCCGCGAATCCATGAATACGCTAAATGCCTGTGTGCCTGCGGCAATCCGCTTTACTGCATCTTCCTTGCAGCCATTTCCTGTAATGACCGGCCAGATATCTGTTCCGGGAACGACCCCTGCTTCCTGAAGTGCTTCCTGAACTGCACCTGCCGCATCATCAAATCCAGTACAGATGATATCCGGTGCCCCTCCATCCGGATAAAAACCTTCCAGGATCTCTGCTGCTCTTGACTTCGCTGTAGTTTTGCTCCATCTCAGGATACCTGTATCATCAAAAGAAAGTTTTCCTGATTTACATACCAGAGTCCCGTCATCCAGATATTCCTGAAGTATTTCCATCAGTCCATTGTACAAAAACAGTGCCTGCGTGTCATCCAGTGAGCCCATAAAGAACTCTATACTTCTGGATTCCTTTGCCTCACGTACTTTGTCCAGTTTCTCCATATCTACGATGTGTTTTCCGATCATCTGTCCAATCTGACGCCCGCCAAAAGTGACATAATATTTGACTGCATTTGTATTCATGATCAGATCATCATAAGAAAATACCGGGATTTCTGCCTCCTTCACAGTTTCAAGGACACTCCCAAGTCCATAAGGGTCTACCGGTGCAATAACAAATGCCGAAACCTCCTCTGCCGTCAGTTCCTGAATCTGTGAAACCTGTCTGGAAACATCATTCTGTGCATACTCTATCACCGGCTCATATCCGTCATCTTCCAGCGCACTTTTGAATGTCTCTGCATCTCTGATCCATTTTTCCTCATTTGGAAGAAGAACTGCTATCTTTTCTTTTTGTGCAGTCTCTGCAGGTGAAGTTTCCTCCTCTTCTCCTGACTCTGACTGATCTGTACCTTCAGAAGATTTCTTTTCTTTATCTGCATCGTTTTTTTTGTCAGGTGTCGGAGTTTCTGTCAGTTCTTTTTCGGATTCACCTGCTCCTTCTTTTTCTGTCTGAGCACTTTCACTGGCAGCCTCCGTCGCTTTGTTTTGCTTTCCGCAGCCGCCCAGTACAGACGTAGTCAGAAAAACACCTAATAAAATATATGCTGTCTTTTTTTTCATGTTAAATTCCTTTATATTCCTTTGCAAGAAGTTTAAGATAATCTCTGTATGCCGCTGCCGTCTTTTTGGGTTTAACGATTGTGACATCTCTGCCCATTGCAGTCAGCCATCCAAAAAACTGTGGACCTGAAATACAGGGTACTGTAACAGACAGATCTCCGGAATCTTTACTCTTATAGACTCCATAAGAGCCAAAATATTCCCGAACTTCTTTTTCTCTGGCTTCCCGGCACAAAAGTTTCATACTTTTTTCTGTATCCTGGATCTCATTCTCATCCAGAACAAATTGCTTCACCAGTATTTCTCTTACAACAGGCTCTGCTTTCTCTCTGACCGGCAGATCTACAGACTTTGGTGCTGTTTCTTTTTTTTCTTCAGCCGTCTGACCGGCAATATAGTATCCGCCCGGCTTTCCACGTTTGTATTTTATATCCAGTCCAAACTCTCTCAGAGCATCCAGATCATCATAAATGCTTTTACGCTCTGCATTGATTCCGTATTCTGTCAGTTTCTCGAGGATCTCCTGCATAGTTACCGCACAGTTCTCCCCTGTCTCGCACAGCATATGTTCCAGAACCAGTATTTTTGCTTTCTGATTACGTGATTTCGCCATTTTTATCCCCTTGTCTGCTCTTTTATGTTTTGTCATTTGCAAAAAGAAGGTGTCAAAAGCATTTGGCTCTCAGCACCTCCGTGACCTTTTATATTTGAATTATATCCTTACCATATTTTGAATGCAAGCATTATTTAAGGAATCTGCTGCAGATATAATCATTCGCTTCTTTCTCCTGACTGTCATCAAGCGGCAAAAGCTCTGTCTGTTCTCCATATTTTTTCTGCAGTGCATGTAAGATCAGCCAGTCTGCAAGCTGCGGATTTTTTGGAAGAAGTGGTCCATGAAGATAAGTTCCAATCACATTTTTGTATACAATGCCCTCATATCCCGACTTTCCATCGTTTCCTGCACCATAGAGAACCTTACCCAGCGGTTTATTGTTGTTAATACAGGTTCTCCCTCCGTGGTTCTCAAATCCGACAACCGGCATCTCAAACAGATCACTCTGAAGGACAATATTACTGATCAAACGTCCTTCTCCCTGCTCCGTATACATGTCTACGAGTTCCAGACCTTTGATCATTCCCTGATCTGTCTTATAATAATTGCCCAGCAGCTGATAGCCCCCGCAGATTGCAATGACTACCCCGTTATCCTCCACATATGCCTTGAAGTCTTTCTGAATCTCTTTCAGTTTCTCACAGACAAGCATCTGTTCTCTGTCAGAACCACCTCCCAGAAGTACAATATCCAGCCTGGAAAAATCAATCTTATCATCAATCTCATATGCGATCGTTTCTGCCTCAATCCCTCTCCACTGGCATCTCTTCATCAGACACTGAATGTTTCCTCTGTCACCATAAAGATTCAGGAGATCCGGATATAAATGTCCTATCGTCAGTTTCATTTCTGTTCTCCCTCCAGCTTCTTCAGTATATTTCTGGTACTGAACAATGCCGTATAATTAACCAGCACATACAGATTTCCAGTTCCATCCTCTACACGACTTCGGATGGCCTTCTCAACATCTGCTTCCAGCATAGATGGAATATCTACATATTTCAGTCGAAGCCGCATGTCCTGACAGCGGATCCCACTGACCGTGACAGAACGGATGCTTTCTTCTCTGAATCTGTCAAAATCAACATCCCAGAGCCAGGAAATATCGATTCCATCCTGTGCATTGTCATTAATGGCGATGATCACATCCTTTGGCTCGCTGTCCTGCATCACTGCAGAAATATTCTGATTAAAACCTGCCGGATTTTTTGCAAGATTCAGTGTTACACTGGTTCCCCTGATACGAAACTGCTCCATGCGGCCGTTTTCCGGATTAAATTTCTTAAGCATATTCTGAAAATGCTCTGCCTTAAATCCTGCTGTGCGAAGTCCCGCATAAGCCGCCAGAATATTGTATACATTATAAAATCCTTTATAATTTGCAACAATTTTTCTGTTTTCCACGCAAAAAGAAAGCTGATCTCCGACCTGTACATCAGAAGCATCATATTTCGGTACCGGCCTCTGAAAACCACATTTCGGACATTTGTAATCGCCAAGCTGGCTGTAATGATAAAAACTGTACTGCAGCCTCTCTCCACAGCGTTTGCAGAAACGACCTTCACGGATCTCATTTGTCTTATTCTGCATGACCGGTTTGCTGATTCCATAATAAATGCAGGAATTTCCGCTGTCCATTGCAAGATATGCAGACAAAGCATCGTCTCCGTTCACTACAAGTTTCATCTTTGGCACTTTACGGATCATTTCTTCAAGAATATTCATTGTGATATCAATCTCTCCATAACGATCAAGCTGATCACGGAAAAGATTCGTCATCACCATATAATCTGGTCTGATCTGTGGAAAAATATATCTCGTAGATGCTTCATCCACCTCGATACAGGCATAATCAGCCCTGATATGTCCATTCAGCCCTGCGTTCAGCACGAATGCTGCCACAACGCCATTAAGCATATTAGATCCCGTATGATTGCAGATCACCTTCTGTCCCTCTGCCTCCAGTGCTGCACAGAGCATATTGTTCGTCGTTGTCTTACCATTGGTACCGCATACTACAAAAATATCCTTTGTAACCTCTGCTGCCAGTTCCTTTAATACGGGCGGATATATTTTGAGGGCGATCTTACCCGCCCAGGTAACGCCCTGACGACCCATCTTCTTGCAGGCAAACCCAGTTGCTTTGGCAGCCCATACTGCCAGTATTCTTCTAATATTCATGTGTTCATTCCTTTTTATTTTACTTTGTGGCTCTTACTGATTTTACGACACTTTTTCCAATTTATCAACCGTCTTCGAAAAGTAAACACGGCTTTGCCATATTTCATAGAAATAAAGTAAAAAAAGAGAAGACATCCCTGTGGATATCTTCTCCTGGTATCTGTCAATTATACTAACTCGATCAGAACTTCCATTGCTGCGTCACCTTTACGCGGTCCGATCTTAACGATTCTTGTGTAACCACCGTTACGTCCAACGTATTTAGGTGCGATTTCATCGAACATCATTTTGCACATGTCGATATCTTTAGTGTTTTTCTTCTTTCCAGCAACTTTAGTCGGAACTTCTTTTACCGGATAGAATACTTTAGCCATCTGACGACGAGCGTGCAGTCTGGATGGAGCATCTTTAGTAATTTCTTTCTGAACTTCGTCATATACGGTAACTTTCTTTCCGTCTACAACTTCTTTTACTCTCTTACCATCAGCATCTTTGCGAGCAACTTTTGCAGTTACAGTAACTGTCTCAAAGTTATCTTTCTCGCGAACTGCCATAGCGATAAGACCTTCGGCGATCTTGCGAATTTCTTTAGCCTTAGCTTCTGTGGTAACGATTTTTCCGTGATACAGAAGATTAGTTACCTGGTTTCTTAACAGAGCTTTTCTCTGATCAGAAGTTCTGCTTAATTTTCTATATTTTGCCATGTTATTTTCCTCCATCTGCGGGACATTTATACACGCTTGTTCGGTCTTACTGTATAAATGCTTAGGCATCCCCGCTCATATTAATAAGAATTGCTTATTCTTCAGTTGGCTGAAGCTGTAAGCCCAGTTCTTTCAGTTTAGCAAGTACTTCTTCTAATGACTTGCGTCCAAGGTTACGAACCTTCATCATATCATCAGAAGTTCTGTTGCAAAGTTCTTCTACTGTGTTGATTCCGGCTCTCTTCAGGCAGTTGTAGGAACGAACAGAAAGTTCGAGCTCATCAATGCTCATTTCCAGAACCTTTTCTTTCTCATTGTCTTCCTTTTCGATCATGACTTCTGCAGTCTTTGCATTCTCAGAAAGATCAATGAACAGGCTCAGATGTTCGCTCAGTACCTTTGCAGCAAGGCTGACCGCCTCATCCGGATCCAGTGTTCCATTGGTATATACATCCAATGTAAGCTTATCGAAATCAGTAACCTGACCAACACGGGTATTTTCTACTACCATGTTTACACGGTCAACTGGTGTATAAATTGCATCAACAGCAATCACACCAATCGGCATGTCATCAGTTTTACCTTTATCAGCACTGATATAACCACGTCCGCGTGTAATTGTAAGCTCCATAGCCAGTCTGCAGTCTTTGCCCCCGTTAAGAGTAGCAATGACCTGATCTGGATTCATGATTTCGATATCCTGATCTGCCTGGATGTCTGCTGCAGTTACAACACCAGAACCTTCACACTCAATGTATGCGGTTTTTGGCTCATTATCTGCACTGGTATTCTTGATAGCAAGGTTTTTCAGATTCATAATGATCTCTGAAACATCCTCTTTTACGCCCGGAATTGAGCTGAATTCATGAAGGACTCCATCAATCTTAACCTGGCTTACTGCTGCTCCCGGAAGGGAGGACAGCATAATTCTTCTGAGAGAATTACCAAGTGTAGTACCATATCCTCTTTCCAGAGGTTCTACTACGAATCTGCCAAACTTTTTATCTTCGGAAATTTCCGTAATTTCGATTTTTGGTTTATTAAAATCAAACACTATAAGGTTCCCTCCTTCTGGGTATTCAACATTTGAGGGTATTAACGAATGCTGTAACTGTGAAGATACTCCCCACAGTTACAAATCGTACACTAATTATTATTTAGAATACAGCTCGACGATAAGCATTTCGTTTACCGGAACATCGATAGCTTCTCTTCTTGGAAGTTCTTTTACAGTTCCGCTTAATGTTTCCTGATTAACATCGATCCATTCCGGAACAAGTCTTCCGCCTGTTACTTCCAGGATTCCTTTATATCTCTCAGAACCTTTGCATTTTTCTTTGATTTCAATTGTATCACCAGCTTTTACAAGGTAAGACGGAATGTTTACACATTTGCCGTTTACAAGTACATGCTTGTGGTCAACGATCTGACGAGCTTCACGTCTGGTTCTTGCAAGACCCATACGGAATACTACGTTGTCAAGTCTGCTCTCCAGGATAACCATAAGGTTTTCACCAGTCTGTCCCGGCATTCTGTCAGCTTTGTTGTAGTAGTTGTGGAAAGGTTTTTCCAGAACTCCGTAGATGAATTTTGCTTTCTGTTTTTCTCTTAACTGTAAACCGTACTCAGACATCTTTCTGTTTGCACGTTTTAACTGTCTTGTGGATTTTTTATCAATTCCTAAATAAATCGGATCCAGGCCAAGGGATCTGCATCTTTTCAGAACAGGAACTCTATTTACTGCCATTTCAAGCTACCTCCTAAATTAGACTCTTCTACGTTTTGGTGGACGGCATCCGTTATGCGGAACCGGTGTTACGTCACGGATACTTGTTACTTCAAGGCCGCAAGCCTGAAGTGCACGAATTGCAGCTTCACGTCCTGATCCTGGTCCTTTAACCATAACATCAACAGTTTTTAATCCATGAATCAGAGCAGCTTTTGTTGCAGTCTCTGCTGCCATCTGTGCTGCATAAGGGGTAGATTTTCTTGAACCTCTAAATCCCAGACCGCCGGCACTTGCCCATGAAAGAGCATTTCCTTCACTGTCAGTCAGAGTAACAATTGTATTGTTAAAGGAAGACTGGATATGTGCCTGTCCGTGTTCAACGTTTTTCTTAACACGACGTTTAGTAGTCGCTTTTCTGGTTGTCTTTGCCATTTTAAAACTAACCTACACTTTCCTATATATAATCAATTAATTCGTTTCGTAAGGAAGTTCGATTCACTAAATTCAGTCTGCGCTTACGCTTGCCTTCATTAAGTTCCTTCGAACAATATTCACACTAAACTCATGCTGCATTTACATTTGCATTCGTTAAGTGTTCATTATTTCTTCTTGTTTGCAACAGTTCTCTTAGGACCTTTGCGTGTTCTAGCATTTGTTTTGGTCTTCTGGCCACGAA
>CAKRTP010000037.1 GCA_934402155.1 uncultured Blautia sp.
GAAGTCTCTATTTTTACGATTTGCCAGTTTCAACCTGCTTATTGTTCACTTCATTTCACTCACCTTAAAGAATATTTTGAGATTTTCTGTTTTTTTGCTTGCAAAAACCATATTCATCTGGTAAAATGAAATCTGTTGAAAAAAAGCGTCAAGGAGGTGCTATCATGGCTAAATGCGCAGTTTGTGAAAAAGGTGCTTATTTCGGAAATAATGTAAGTCATTCACATAGAAGATCCAATAAAATGTGGAAATCCAATGTAAAATCCGTTAAAGTTAAAACAGCTAACGGCGGTGCACAGAAGATGTATGTATGTACTTCTTGTCTGAGATCCGGAAAAGTTGAGAGAGCTTAATTCCGATTTATGTATGAACTAAGAAAGGCACGGGAGAGATCCCGTGCCTGTTTTCGTTTCATAATATCTGTAAACACGGAACAACTGACCATTCAGTGACAGAACATGTGGTAACCACAAAGGAGGCAAAGCCCGGCTGTGACAATAATGACCACGTTTTCCTCTATCAGCATTCCGATCACAATTCCTATTCCTATACAGAAGATCATCAATCCCAGAAGTCTTTCCACATTCCGAACCCCGTCTTATGGTCTTATAATATCTTATGCAAAAGCTTCATAAAATAGCAAAAGCTCTATCGCATCTGTACGATAAAGCTTCCGGCTGTAATTCTTTTTATCAGATTTCTGTCTCGCTTTCTTTATCACTGTTCTTCCCAAATCCTGAAGCAAAGCGATCCACAAAATCCGGTACCATATCAAGAACTTTGGTAAGTCCGTCCTGATTCTTAACGTTGACAAGCTTGGTGCTTCCATTCTGAATGACCAACACTGCACTTGGTGTCAGCTTTCCTGTCATTCCACCGCCGCCATTACTCTTCTTATCACCTTCAAATGCGCCTGCTCCCACACCAAAGGAAACATCCACCAGCGGAAGGATGATCGTATCACCAACATGGATTGCCTCTCCAACTACAGTTTTGGCTGAAATAAATGCGTCCATCCCCTTAAAAAGAGAATTTACCGTATCCTTAAAATTGTTTTCACCTGACATAAGCCTGTCCTCCTTTATTTATGTTTCCATCGTCTGATGACGTATTTTATGTTTTTATCAAAATACACCTCAAGTGCTGTTTTGACCAGCATGACACCGTACACTCTTCCCTTGAGTCTTGCATTTCCGTAAAGAACATTCCGATTCTCAAAGAGAGGTGTGACCTTAATACAGTTTCTGTGAAGAGGAATCGTCATCCCGAGCACTGCAAGAACAGAACCTGTAATCGAAGGGTCTGCGCAGTCAAACGCCAATTCTCCCTCGATTTTTGTCGGAAACACATGACGCACCAGCCGAAATGCTTTTGTCCGGACAAGTGCTATGGCTTCCTGTGTGCGCGGATGCCCTATAAATGATTTCCACCAGTCTGTCTTATCGCAAAGCTTATCTTTCTTTGCAGAAAGATTCTCCAGATCCTCCGGGATCTTCATGATTCTCTGATGAACTGCTTTTATTTTGTCCCATATCTTCCTTGTTTTATTCCCCAGATCATAAAACAGCTTTTTTAATTTTTCTGTTGTCTGCTGCCACCTGCGTTCTTTTTCGGCATCTGGATCTGATGGAGTCTCCTCACCAGCCTCCGCTGACGGGAATGTCTCAAAAGCCTCGGCTTCTTCTCCAACGTGTTTTGTCTCATCCAGTAGGAGTTCCGGTATCTTTTCTTCTGCTGTTTCTATATGATGAGTCTCAGCATGACCGCCATCATTTCCATGGAATTCACTGTCCTCTGAAAGAGATTCCTCATGAGGGTCTGATTTCTTTTTTTTGCCGCGATTTCGGAATTTACTGAGAAGCTTCATCACGGAGATCCCAAACAGTCGAAACTCCGGTGTTGTCTGTCCATCTGAATAAACAAGTGAAAAAGAAATTCCTCCAAACAGCCAGCTTACTCTCGCTCTCCCTCTTGAGGGGAGCAGCGAACCGGCTTCCTTTGCACCTTCTGCCTGATACCGGACCGGACAGAACAGAAGCAGGATCAGAAGCAGCAGAAGCAATCCCAGTATGATTCCTATGAGAATCAGTATAAATTTTATGATCATCCACAAGATATGTAGCATCGCCTCACCTGTTCTTCCAATATTCTTCTATCTGGAAATCTCCTGTTATCTCATAGACTTCCCGAACAATCTCTGTCACCATCTCCATTGCCTCATCCTTGTCACCCGCAAGTCCGATGATCTCCGGGCAGATATCTGCCGCACTCTGCTGGATCATCGTAAGTGCCGGTATGATCTCCAGAATGTTATGTGGATTTTCTGAAAAAGTGATAAGATATACTCCCGGCACGATCTTCCCATGATTCAGTTTACGTCGGATCCTGTCTGCTTTTTTTATATTTTCTCCTATACGAAGATCTTTGCACCACTTCAGCATCCCATTCCTCCCCGGCTGTTATTTGAAGTATTTCCTTTTTTTCAAATATCAAACAGGGCTGCGTCAAAAACACAGCCCTATCATACATATTCTCTGCAGAGCTCAGTCTCTGCGCTGTTTGCCCCAAAGCCCCTGGCTTCGCAATTCCAGATATTCCTGATAAGCTTTCTCCACAATCTGCTTCTCATTGGAGAAACGAAGGAGGTGATAAATCTCATGGAACTTGTAATAACCTGAATCCACAAAAAACTCTTCTCTTTGAGGTCTGCTATGATAATTATCAGCCGTCATCAGATACCAATGAACTTCCTTTGTAACAATATCCTCCGGAACTGTAAAATTATAATGGCTTTTGCCGATATACTTGACCACAGTAGCTTTCACGCCAGATTCTTCTCTCACTTCACGAAGTGCTGTCTGAATATGAGTTTCGCCTGGTTCTACAGTTCCCTTGGGCAGCACCCAGCCTTCATAACGATTCTTATAAGACTTGTAAAGTGCCAGTATCTTGCCACGATAAATTACCACACCGCCACAGCTCGTTGCTTCTATCATGTTGCAATTTCCTCCTGTACTGCGTGTGAGTTGTCACTGTTCGCTTAGCTCCCAGTAACTGTGAGTTTCATACACTGAACTGTTAACAGTATAACTCTTTTTTGACAAACTGGCAACATTAATCGTCATTCGATCAGTCAAAATAATACGCGTCAAAAACATCTGCCGCGATCGGCACTGCTGCCTCACTTCCTGTTCCGCCATCCTCCACAATGACAGAAACCACAATATCCGGATCATCAACATTGGAATATCCGATAAACCAGGAATGACTTGCACCGCTTTCATTATATTCTGCAGATCCGGTTTTGCCGGCTACAGTATAACCTCTTCCATTCAGAGATGACGCTGTACCATTCTGTACAACGCCTTTCATCAGTTCACCAAGCAGAGCTGCCTCATTATCCGTCATCAGCCTTCTGTATGCCTCCGGCTCTGTGCTGCTGACTTCATCCCCCGTATTGTTCTGTACCTTGTCGATCAGATACGGTTTCATCAGGACACCTCCATTGGCAACAGAACTGGTGATCAGTGCCATGTGCATCGGAGAAACCAGCGTGTTTCCCTGTCCGATCGCAGTCTGCATTGTAAGCGGAATCCCGGAACTTCCGTTCAGGGTGAATGAACTTTTACGGTATGATCTCAGCGGAAGTTTCTGATTGAACAGAAGATCCTCGCTCGTCTTAAGAAGAGCGGAACCACCCAGCTGAGTACCCATTTCCGCAAACGCACAGTTACAGGACTTCGCAAATGCCGTATAAAAATCCTCCTGTCCGTGGACAGTTCCTCCGTAACACTGGATCGTATGATCTTCTTTTGTGATACTGCCCTGACAGTCATATGAGAAGCCATTAAAACTTCCATGCTGGCGAAGATACGTCAGTGCCGTGACAACCTTGAATGTAGACCCTGGCGGATACTGTCCCATCGTCGCACGGTTCAGAAGGCTGCTGTTTGTCTCATCATTTACAAGCTGTTCCCAGTTTGTCTCGATCGTATTCGGGTCAAAATCCGGTTTGCTGACCATGGCAAGTATTTTGCCTGTGGATGGCTGTATGACAACAACCGCTCCTTTCCTGTCCCCAAGAGAATTATATGCTGTCGTCTGAAGATCGGCATTCAATGTGGAAACTACCGTATCGCCTGCATTCTTGGCCCCCATAAATTCATTCTTGATCTGAGTCAGAAAGAATTCATGAGAACTCAGAAGCTGGAAGTTCGCCTCTGATTCCAGACCGCTTTTGCCATTGGTATCGTATCCGACGACATGTGCAAAAATATTGGAATACGGATAGGAACGTTCCTCCGTTCCGTCATCACTGACATTTGTCTGTGCGAGTACTTCACCATCTGAAGATACAATACTGCCCCGCACAACCCGGTCTGCAAACGTATCCTGTCTTGTATTGTAAGGACTGTTGATAAAACTGTCGCTTTTTACGGCATTGAAATATACAAGATACCCTGCCAGTCCCAGAAAGATAATCACAAAAAAGACAGATACAAATGTATATTCTTTATTTCTTGCCCGACGTCTCTTAGATACGGCGCGTTCTGTCGCCAATCTCCTCTCTCGCTCTGATTCTCTGTAATGCCTCTTTTCTTCGTTTCTCAAATTCCTCGTCCTCGTCTTCTCTCAAAATATACAGTCCCTGAATGATCGCCAGCATGAGGATCGTACTCAGAAGAGAACTTCCTCCATAGCTCACCAGCGGAAGGGTAACACCTGTCATAGGAATAAATTTGGTAGCACCGCCAATCGTCAGGAATACCTGAAAAGCATACTCCGTTCCCAGTCCCAGTGCGATCAGCTTATAAAAAGGATTGATAATACGCAGTGCGATATTGACGATCATCAGGAAAAAGCTCATGCATACCAGTATCAGACAAATGGCAAAGATTCCTCCCATCTCCTCGCAGATCGCACTGAAGATAAAGTCGTTCTTAACTACCGGGATAGATTCCGGAGACCCCTGACAAAGCCCCATGCCGAACCAGCCTCCGGTTCCGATCGCAAACAGTGACTGCACGATCTGATAACCTTCATTCTGATAAACAGCCATCGGATCCTTCCATGCACTTACTCTCTGTCTTACATGCCCGAACAGATGATATGCCACTACTGCCGCACCGCTTCCTCCGACAAGACCAAGTCCCAGATATCCTGCATTCCTGGTAGATACATAAACCATGACCAGATAGGCCACAAAAAATATCACTGCACTTCCAAGGTCTTTGGACAATACCAGGATCCCCACATGAAAAGCCGCAACGGCAGATACCTGAACCACAGCTTTAAGACTGTTATCTCTCGATAAAAATGATGCCATAAAAAATACAAATGTGATCTTGATCGCCTCAGACGGCTGAACTCCCAGAAGTGTCAGCTTTGCTCCATAGCTGGTCTTCGCCAGGAGAAATACTGCTGCCAGAAGCACAACACCAATTCCGGCATATATCCAGGTCAGTTTGCGCAGAAAACGCATTTTTCGAATCATAACCGGTATGACAAGTGCGACTCCACTTGCACCTGCGGCAACAATAAGCTGCTTGGTTGCCATCGTGATATCAAGACGGCACAGCATGATAAATCCAACACTCAAAAGCATGCACATATTGTTCAGCAGAAGCAGTGATGCTTTTTTGTAAAAGATCCTGTACAGTATCTGGATCGCTGCGAAAAAGATCTGCATTTCTATATAAAAACGAACCACCTTGTAATCAAACGTCTTGAGGTAGATCACAAGAAATGCGGTAAAATCAATAAAGAAGATCAACACAAGCTGCTGACGCAGAAGTTCATTCCGATCTTCTTCATCAGGCTGACGCACAGTATAAAAACAGTGAAACGTATAAACGATCATCAGCGTCAGGATGAGGTATTTGGATAATTCTACTATTACATTGATCATATGCCCCTACTCGGCTCCTCTTTTAAAATGTCCTTTTGTAAAGTTCCTTTCGGCAGGTATACGGTTATGATAATATACCCCCAGAAATTCATCCAGAATTCTCTCTGTTTCTTCTGAACTCTCCATAGTCAGTGATATACGTAAAGACTGCATTCCAAGGGCAAGAACCTTTTTTGCTTCCCCAAGAAGTCCATACGGCAGACTGTTATAAATTATATTATAGCAGTACTCTCTTTCCTCTGTAGTTTTTGTTTTCCATGGATGACATACACAGACTGCAGTAAATTCCTTGTCATATCTGTCTTTCAGGGCCATACTGCCTTCCCGCATATCGCAGGCGGCAATATTCCTGCGTACACACTGCGCAGACTGCATAAGCGGAATATATCCATATATGATCAGCTCACTACGGCTATTATTTCTGTGGCGCATCTCTGCTTCTTTCAATTCCAGGGGAACGGTATTCTTAAGGATACCCTGTTTGTCCCAGAAATCAACCGCTTCATTATTCCAGGTATACATAGTTGCATCAAGTACTGTATATTTCTCAAATCCCTGTTCTCTGAGCATCCCATAGGATTCCAGATTTCTCACAAGAAATCCCTTCATTCCGGCCTTGAGCCAACGGCCTGAAATCTCAAAGAAATGCTCTGGTGCCTCTCCCCTGGTAATGTAGGGAAGCGACAGATAAAGTTCTTTGTGATTCTGGATTCCTCTCTCGATAGCCTGTTCCATCACAGAATACGGCAGATAAAGTCCTCTGACTTCATCACGCTTCCATGCTGCCTCTGCCTGGGAGATTGTTTCACAGGATACGAACATGGCAGGGATCTCTTTGTTTTGTCCGGACGCATCAAAAGACTGTGAAAACTTCGGTTTATTCTCTGCTTTCCGGTACATCGGCGCACAAAGTTCTTCTTCCAGTGCTTCCATTGCATTTCTTCGAAGTTCATTGAGAAGTTTCACCGGAACAAAAATATTCCCCTCCATCTGGATATCCAGAGATTCCCATTCAAACTCTGTGTTTCCAAGCTTCTCCATCTGTTTTCGGATCCGTTCTTCTGACATCGGATGTTCTTTGGCAAACTGTACTTCTCCCTCAGAAACCACCACCTGCTTATCGCCGCAGGAAATCTGCAGGATAGCGGGACTTTCCGGATAAAGCATCAGTATTCCTGTCAGCTTCTCCCTGCATTTCTTAAATTCTCCTGAAACACCGCCTGTTTTTTTCTCATTGGAGAATGCCATCATCGACGGACCATTATGCTGCTTATAGTATCCTGTACACGAACCGCCTCTGTTAAAAATATCGAGGATATATTTTCTGTCTTCTTCTGTCACCTGATAGTTTTCTCTGTTTTTCAGCAGGATATCCAGATATTTACGATACATTCCTGTCACACCCGCAGTATAACCCGGCTGTTTCATTCTTCCCTCTATCTTGAGTGAAATCACACCAGCATCAATGATCTGCGGCAGGATATCCAGCGTACAGATATCCTTAAGACTCAGGGGACAGAGATCCTTCTGACCGGAAAATCTCCTGTCTTCTCCCTTGCGTACCTGGTAAGGCAGACGACATGGCTGTGCACATCTTCCACGGTTTCCGCTTCTGCCTCCCAGGATACTGCTCATCAGGCACTGCCCGGAAAAGCTATAGCACAAAGCGCCATGAATAAACGCTTCGATCTCAATACTGCTCTCTCTGTGCATGGCAGCCAGTTCCGTAAGACTTAACTCTCGGGCTGCGACCACACGGGTCGCACCCTGCTCTTCCAGAAACTTCATTCCTTTTGGGCCGGTAATTGCCATCTGTGTGCTGGCATGAATATGCATTTCCGGAAAATTTCTGCGGATAAACTGAAATACTCCGAGATCCTGGACGATAACTGCATCCAGTCCTGCCTCATACAACGGTTTCAGAGAATCAAACAGCTTTTCTCTGATCTCACGGTTTTTGAGCAGTGTGTTCACTGTAAGATATAATTTCCTGCCATGAATATGTGCTGTCCGTATCGCACGGATCAGTTCTTCCTGTGTAAAATTCTGTGCGTAGGCTCTTGCCCCGAAATCCGGACCTCCTACATAAACTGCATCTGCACCGGCACCGATCGCAGCCTCAAATCCTTCATAGGAACCTGCCGGTGAAAGTAATTCTATTTCCTGTTTCTTCAAATGAGATTTTCCTTTCATCTGATTTTCTGACAACTAAAGGGGACTACCGAAGCAATCCCCTCCCTACTCTTACTTAAGTAACTTATCGATTTCCTGTTCCAGTTCCCTGACTTTTCCCTCCAGAAGTTCCTTCTGATGTCTGGCATCTGCTTCTTTCTTCTCAGTTTCCTCGATCTTCATGCGGAGTGCGATCAGTTCATGCTTCAGTTCATACATCTCCTGATCCTTCTGCTGAAGATCCTGCTCGAAGATCTCTGCCTGCTTCTTTGCCTTAAAATAATCATCTGTAACATTCAGGCTGAGCAGAGTATGCTTTGTCTCCATTGGCTGACGGGAATATCCCGGCATTTCACTCAACTCTGACATTTTGTTATTTATATATGATGCCACTTTCTGAAAATACTCTTCAGATTCGTAGCCGCCCAGAGTTATGATCTTTCCTCCGATGACTACCTGCGCCGTATTTTTGACTGCCATAACAAGCCTCCTGTATCTTAAACTTTCATCCTTCTTCCATAAGGAAGCAGACCAGATCCTGCTGATCTGAGGCGTAGCAATGCTTTTTACACCTTGTCTGTACTCCATTATAATCGAATTTTGTAAAAATGTATAGGAATTTTTATGAAATCTTTTGTATTCCAAGATGTTCATAGGCAAGAGGGGACGCAGTACGCCCTCGCGGAGTTCTGTTAAGGAAGCCGTTCTGCAGAAGATATGGCTCATAAACATCTTCCAGCGTGCCTGCATCCTCTCCGATCGCAGCAGCCAGAGTTTCCAGCCCCACCGGACCACCCTGAAAGTTTATGATCAGAGTTCTTAATATCCTGCGGTCTATTTTGTCCAGTCCATACTGATCCACTTCAAGAAGATCCAGTGCAAAAACAGCTACCTCATAGGTGATCTTCCCATCGTATTTGACCTGGGCAAAATCCCGGACTCTCTTCAGAAGACGGTTTGCAAGACGCGGGGTTCCTCTGGAACGCTTGGCAATCTCTGCCGCACCTCTTTCATCGATCTCAACCCCCAGAACATCTGCCGAACGAAGAATGATCGTCTGAAGTTCCTGCTTATTATAAAACTCAAGATGATGCATCACTCCGAATCTGTCTCGAAGCGGTGCCGATAGAAGACCGGCTCTCGTTGTCGCACCTACAAGAGTGAATTTTGGCAGATCAAGACGGATAGATCTGGCAGATGCGCCTTTTCCGATCATAATATCAATTGCAAAATCCTCCATTGCCGGATAGAGCACCTCCTCCACCTGACGGTTCAGACGATGGATCTCATCCACAAAGAGAACATCCCCCTCCTGAAGATTATTAAGGATTGCCGCCATCTCTCCCGGTTTCTCGATCGCCGGTCCGGAGGTCACCTTCATATGAGTTCCCATCTCATTGGCAATAATCCCAGACAGAGTAGTCTTTCCAAGTCCCGGAGGTCCGTAAAACAAAACATGGTCAAGTGCATCATGTCTCTGTTTTGCAGCTTCTATATATATTTTGAGTGTGTTTTTGGTTTTCTCCTGACCAATATATTCATCAAGAGTCTGCGGACGGAGGTTTCCCTCCAGAGGCAGATCCTCCTCTGTCACATCTGTTGTGATCATTCTTTTTTCCATCTGTTTCATCGCTCCATTTTATGTCTGTATCAGGATATGTTCCGTGAACCATTACCGTTATAATTGCTTCAGGGCTGCTTTCAGAATTGCCTCCACGTCACCGGGATCCACATCTGTAACTGCACGTACTGCCCTGAGGGCTTCAGAACTGCTGTAACCAAGTGCTGTCAGTGCTTCAACAGCCTCCTGGCGTCCGTCATGGAAATCTGAGCCACCCAAGTCTGCTGCTTCCTGTTCATGCATCAGTTTCTTCTCAAAGGCATCCTCCAGTTTCAGCTTGTCCTTCAGTTCAAGGATCAGCTTCTGAGCTGTCTTCTTACCGATTCCAGGTGCTTTGGATAATGTCCTGACATCATCAGAGAGTACCGCGAACCTAAGTTCATCTGAAGTAAGTCCCGCCAGAACTCCAAGTGCTGCCTTCGGACCGATGCCATTGACACCAAGAAGAAGACGGAACATCTGAAGATCGTCCTTATTCCAGAAGCCATACAGCTGCATGGCATCCTCTCTCACCTGGAAATAGGTATGGATCTTTACCTTGCCTTCCATGCGGGCTGCCTGCCCGATTGCTTCTCCTGTCATAAAGATCTCATATCCGATCCCACCTGTGTCTATGATCACAGAGTTTTCTGTTGTATCTGCCACCTGGCCGCAAATGAATGAAATCATACAAAGTCTGCTCCTGTTTCTAATCAAATTTTCTGTCTTCCAATCATAACATAAGCTGGGGCAAAAAGCAAACATCTATTCGAATCATTCCGAAACGAAAAATTCCGGCCGGAGAAAGAAAAATATTCTTTTTCCGGCCGGAATCCTTTTTTATCAATATGGGGCTCAGAGAATAACATTTCTCGGGCATGCTTCCTTACATGCACCGCAGTTTGTACATTTGTCATAATCAATATGTGCACAGAAATCTGTCACAGTAATCGCACCGTTTGGACAGGTCTTCTCACACTTCTTACATCCGATACATCCAACCTCACAGGCTTCTGTAACTGCTTTTCCTTTGGCATGGGAACTGCAGCCTACAAAGGTCTTCTGCTCATATGGTGCAAGCTCGATCAGATGGTGCGGACATTTGGCAATACACTTACCGCAGGCTTTACATTTTTCACGGTCAACAACTGCCACTCCGTTGATGATATGGATCGCATCAAACGGACAGGCCTTTACACAGCTGCCGAATCCCATACATCCATAGGAACAGGATTTTGCTCCGCCACCTGGGATAAATGCCATCATTTCACAGTCTTCCACACCTGTATAGGTATAATTGTCTTTTGTCTTTTCACAGGTTCCGGTACATTTTACAAAAGCAGCCATACGTGCGCTCTCGACAACTTCCTGTCCCATGATACCTGCGATCACTTTTCCAGCTGCTTCGCCGCCTACCGGACATGCATTGACCGGTGCTTCACCTTTGGCGATCGCTGCTGCCAGACCATCACAGCCCGGGTATCCGCATCCACCACAGTTGTTTCCCGGAAGTGCTTCACGGACAGCAACTTCTTTCTCATCGACTTCTACCGCAAATTTCTTGCCGGCAACGCCGAGGAAGATTCCAATAAAGAGGCCCACTGCTGCAACAACGACAGTTGCCACGATAATTGCATTAATATCCATAATCTACGCCTCCTTCGTTACTTGAGCAGTCCGGAAAATCCGAAGAATGCGATCGCCATCAGACCTGCTGTAAGCAGTACTTTCGGGAAGCCCTGGAAAGATTCCGGAACATCGTTGTATTCAATTTTTTCTCTGATACCAGCCATCAGGGTGATAGAGATCGTAAATCCGACTGCTGTTGCAAATCCGTTTACAGTTCCCTGAAGGATATTGTAGCTTTTCTGTACGTTTGTCAGGGCAACACCAAGAACTGCACAGTTTGTTGTGATCAGCGGAAGATATACACCGAGTGACTGATACAGTGCCGGCATCCCCTTCTTGAGGAACATCTCAACAAACTGAACCAGTGCGGCAATAATAAGAATAAATACGATCGTCTGTAAATATTCCATATGTGTCGGTACCAGAATGAAGTTGTAGATCAGACCTGTTACAAAAGAAGACAAGGTGATAACGAAAATGATCGCGCCACCCATTCCGGCTGCTGTTTCAATTCTCTTGGATACACCGAAGAACGGACAGAGTCCGAGGAACTGGCTTAAGACTACGTTATTGACGATCGCAGAACTTACCAGGATCAGTAATAATTCTTTCATGCTTCCTTGCCTCCTTTGCACATTGTATTGCTGCAGGTATCACAGCCTGAACAGCATCCGCAGCCTTCGCTAGGATCAATGCCTCTCTTTGCTGCGCCGATCTTGAATTTGTTCTGAAGTGCTGCAAGCATTGCAAGAACGAAGAATGCTCCAGGTGCAAGGATAAAGATCGTGATCGGCTCATATCCAAACTTTCCGTCTGCTGCAAGAGGAAGGATCTGATGGCCAAAGATCTGTCCGGCACCAAGAAGTTCACGGACTGCACCGATGCAGGTAATACTTAAGGTGAATCCAAGTCCCATACCAATACCGTCAAACAGTGACGGAATCGGAGGATTTTTGGATGCATAAGCCTCTGCACGGCCAAGGATGATACAGTTTACAACGATCAGAGGGATATAGATTCCAAGTGCGGAATAAAGACTCGGAATAAATCCCTGCAAAAGCATCTGTACAATTGTTACAAAAGATGCAACGACAACGATAAAGGCCGGCATACGAACTCCATCCGGAATGAACTTCCGAAGAAGGGAGATCATAAGGTTTGACATTGCCAGAACTACAGTTGTAGTCAGACCCATTCCGATACCGTTGATCGCAGATGTGGTAACTGCCAGTGTAGGACACATACCCAGCACCAGCACAAAAGTCGGGTTTTCTTTGATGATACCGTTTACAAGACGTTCAGCAGGTGTATTTGCTTTCATGACTCTGCTCCTCCTTCCACATAACGAAATGCACAAAGGCCGGCATTTACACCGTTTGTCATGGCATTTGTAGTAATTGTGGCACCACTGATGGCATCGATCTGATCATCTGATGTGGCACCTGTCTTGGTATATTCGAATTTCTCTACGTTCTTATCCTTAAACTGGTCCTGGAAATCCGGATTCTTGGCTTTCATACCAAGTCCGGCTGTCTCGCTGATGGACAGGATGGAGATTCCGTTTAAGGTTCCGTCATTCTGAATTCCCATGGTGAACTGGATATCTCCGCCATATCCTTCAGAATCTGTAACATTGAGTGCATAGCCGATCGTCTCGCCGGAAGCATCCTTCGCTTCCATTACTTCGTTGATCGTCTGTGCATTGAAATTATTTTCTGCAAGGTCTGCTGCCAGCGCATCTGCATCTACATCGTATACTTCAAAGCTGTCTGCATCCTCAAATACAGCCTTGTATGCTTCCTGTTTGGACTGCTCCTGCTGCTGCGCGATAGGACCTGCTGTGATATCCTGGACTACGCCAAGAGCCAGACCTGCCACAAGCGTGATCGCTGTGATCGCGATCGTATCTTTTACAATACTCATGCTTTCTTACCTCCTTTTCCAAAGGCAACCGGTTTGGTCACTTTTTCGATCAGCGGTACCAGAAGGTTACAGAAGATGATCGCATAGGAAACACCCTCTGCGGATCCGCCAAAGAGACGGAAGATCGCGGTGACAATACCAAGACAGCATCCATAGATCAGCTGACCCTTAGGTGTGATCGGAGTCGTTACATAGTCTGTTGCCATGAACCATGCTCCAAGCATAAGTCCGCCGCCGAACAGATGGCTGAAAAGATAATTCACATCAAAGCCCTTGCCAGTTCCAAGCATATAGAAGATTACAAATACAGCAAAACTTCCGATATATGTAAGCGGGATCTTGAGATCGATAACCTTGAACGCAAGAAGGATCACCGCACCGATCAGAATCGCGATTGCAGAAGTCTCACCGATAGTTCCGTGAACATTACCGATGAACAGATTCTTGACAGAAATGGAATCTGCTGTAAATCCGCTGTTCTTGAGTTCTGCAAGAGCAGTTGCTCCTGTAACAGTATCAATACAGTGATATCCGCTCAGCTTGTCCACTGCAAAATCTGTCATTTTGCCTGCAAAAGAGATCATCAGGAAACATCTTGCGGCAAGTGCCGGGTTCATGAAATTCTGTCCCAGGCCGCCGAAAAGCTGTTTTACAACGATGATTGCAAACGCACTGCCGAGTACCGGCATCCACAGCGGGATCTGCGGCGGCATATTGAGCGCGAGCAGAAGTCCTGTAACTACTGCACTGAAATCAGTGACTGTATTTTTTTTATGCATAAGACGGTCATACAGCCACTCAAAAAAGACGCTGGAAGCTACCGTCACAAGTACAACAAGAAGTGCACGGAAGCCGAAGTTCCAGATACCAAACAATGTGGTAGGAAGCAGCGCAAGTACAACGAGCTGCATGATCCGGCCTGTTGTCATTTTGTCCCTGACATGAGGATTAGATGATACATTTAACATTTGTTCCATTTTGTTCCCTCCCCCTATTTCTTCTTACGGCTGGCAAGAACCATTTTTCTCATGGATTTGATACTCTGGGTCAACGGTCTCTTTGCCGGGCAGATGTAACTGCAGCATCCGCATTCACAGCACTCCATGCCGTCCAGGGCTTCAAAGCCTGCCATATCACCACGTTCAGCCAGTGTAGCCAGACGTGCCGGAAGAACATGGCCCGGACAGACACCTACACAGCGGCCACAGTTGATACATGCTGTCTGGATCTTCTGTGATTCAGCTACTGCATCATGTTCCAGGAAAAGGAATGCAGAAGTTGTCTTTGTACATGGAATATGCATATCATATAACGGGAAGCCCATCATCGGACCGCCGGAAATGATCTTCTCGATCTTGGCTTTGAGTCCGCCTGCTGCATCAACCAGCTCTGACATATCTGTTCCTGTATAAACACTGAAATTCTTAGGTGATTTTATACCGTCACCTGTTACCGTTACAACTCTGTCCATAACTGGTCTTCCCAGAATGACAGCCTCATAGATGGCAATAACTGTCGCAACGTTATCTACTACACATCCGACATCTGCCGGGAGCATTGTGGAATTGATTTCTCTGCCGGTTGTGGCATAGATCAGGGTACGCTCACCACCCTGTGGATATTTGGTCATTACTTCTTTGACTTCGATTCTCGGGATATCCCTGACCAGCTTCTGCATCTTCTCAATGCAGTCCGGTTTGTTGTCTTCGATACAGATATAGCCTTTGGCAGAATCAAAGAGTTTCAGGATGACTTTAAGTCCCTCGACTACTTTCTCCGGCTCTTCCAGCATTCTTCGATAGTCACTTGTAATATAAGGTTCGCACTCTGCACCATTTACCAGTACATATTCGATCTTGGATGGATCCTTCGGCGCCAGCTTGACATGAGTCGGGAATCCGGCTCCACCCATACCTACTACTCCGCCCTCTTTGATACGGTTGAGGATTTCTTCTTTGCTCAGATCTTCCAGTCTGGCAGGAGTAAATTCTACTTCCTGATACTGCTGGTCATTATCTACGATGACTGCATCAACCATCGCCCCTGTAGCATTCAGCCTCTTCTCGATACCCTTGACGGTACCGGATACGGATGCATGCTGAGGTACTGATACAAATCCGCCTGCATCAGCAATCTTCTGCCCTGCAAGAACCTGATCACCTTTTTTGACACACGGAACAGACGGTGCTCCGATGTGCTGAGACATCAGGTAAGCCATGTCTCCTTTTGGGAGATACTTCTCAACCGGCTGATTCTTTGCCAGCTCCTTACCTTCGTAAGGATGGATTCCGCCTTTAAAGGTCAGTTTTCCCATATATTCGTTTCCTCCTTTTTCATGAGCTCTGCCTGAAACGGCCTGCTCATGTTTATTTTCTTTCTGCTGATATTCGCAAAACCCTATTTATACTATACATCTTTTTTTCTAAAAATTCACTACCAAATTTTCAAAATATTGTGTATAATTAAATACAATCAAGAAAGGAAAAATATGACATGATTGTTAAAAAAATGCCGATTTTACAAGGGTTTCCAGCCCCTGACACTGTTAAATTTTTGTCGAGTACAGAATTAAAGTTGTCAGAATTTATACCTGTTTTTTATGATATTGAAACTACAGGTTTGTC
>CAKRTP010000038.1 GCA_934402155.1 uncultured Blautia sp.
AAGCTTTTGGAAGTCAGAGATCTCCAGGTTTCTTTCTTCACTCCGGCAGGAGAAGTAAAAGCAGTAAATGGAATCAGCTATGATTTGAATTATAATGAAGTAATGGGTGTTGTAGGTGAGTCCGGATCCGGAAAAAGTGTGGAAGCTTATTCGATCATCGGTCTCTTACAGAATCCAGGTAAAGTAATTGGTGGATCCATTACTTTTGAAGGCCAGGATGTGCTGGCCAAGACTCCGGCAGAGATGGTCAACTTCAGAGGAAGTGAAGTAGCTATGATCTTCCAGAATCCTATGACCTGTCTGAACCCGGTATATACGATCGGAAACCAGCTGGTTGAGGCATTAAAGGCTCATGATAAGAACATCTCTAAAGAAGATGCTCAGAAACGTGCCATGGCAATGCTTGAGGAAGTAGGCATCAACAATGTTGAAAAACGTATGAAACAGTATCCTCATGAGCTTTCAGGTGGTATGCGCCAGCGTGTTATGATCGCAATGGGACTGATCTGTCATCCGAAACTTCTGATCGCAGATGAACCGACGACTGCGCTTGATGTAACTATTCAGGCACAGATCCTTGAACTGATGAAAAAACTTCAGAAGACAAATCAGATGGGTATTATTTTCATCACACATAACCTTGGCGTTGTGGCAGAGATCTGTGATAAAGTATCTGTTATGTATGCAGGTAAGATGGTAGAGCAGGGACCGGTCGATGATATTTTCTATGCACCGGGCCATCCTTATACCAGAGGTCTTCTTCGCTCCATGCCGCGAGTGGATGCGGAAAGCTACGAACGACTGATCCCGATCGAGGGAACTCCGGTAGATATGCTGAACCCGCCGGAAGGATGTCCTTTTGCACCTCGTTGTGAAAGCGCAATGAAGATCTGTCTGCAGAAGATGCCGCCATATGTGGAACTGGGTGACAATCACAGAGCAGCATGCTGGCTGTGTGTACAGGATCAGATAAAAGCACAGAAGGCAGCAGACAAAAATAATGAAAAAACGGAGGCAGGCAGCCATGAGTGAGAAGAATGATACTCTTGTTCAGGTTGAACACCTGAAAAAATATTTCCCGATCAAAGGTGTCAAGGGACCGGGAGTGCAGGCTGTGGAAGATATCTCCATTGAGATCAAAAGAGGAGAGACTCTTGGTCTGGTAGGAGAATCCGGTTGTGGAAAAACAACCTTTGGCCGTACAGTATTACAGTTATACAATCCTACTTCCGGAAAGATCATTTATAATGGAGAGACAATTTTTGAGGGACAGGACCCATGGAAAAGAGATGAGAACGGAATTCTTCATCCGGTAAAAGTTCCGAAAGCCAAACAGGTGAATATGCTTCCTTACCGTCGTAAGATGCAGATTATCTTCCAGGATCCATCGGCAAGTCTTGACCCACGAATGACAGTTGGTGAGATTATTGGCGAGGCACTGGATATCCATAAGATATGTGCCAGCAAAAAAGACAGAACAGATCGTATCAAAGAACTGCTTGGTCATGTAGGTCTGAATACAGAGCATGCGAACCGTTATCCTCATGAGTTCTCCGGCGGACAGCAGCAGCGTGTTGGTATTGCACGTGCGCTCGCAGTTAATCCGGAATTCATTGTATGTGACGAGCCAATTTCCGCGCTGGACGTTTCCATCCAGTCTCAGGTTGTAAATATGCTGGAAGATATGCAGCATGAGATGGGTCTGACCTATCTGTTTATTGCTCATGATCTTTCCGTTGTCAGACACATTTCTCATCGTATTGGTGTTATGTATCTGGGTACAATGGTTGAGCTTGCAGAGAGCTATGAGCTGAACCGTAACCCGCTGCATCCGTACACCAAGACATTACTTTCCGCAGTTCCGGTACCGGATCCGGAGGTAAGCAGAAGCAGACAGCGAATTGTACTGGAAGGAGATATTCCGTCTCCAATGAATCCGCCAAGCGGCTGTCGATTCCATACACGTTGTCCATATGCTACTGAGAAGTGTAAACAGGTCGTACCTACGTTCAAAGAATATGACAAGGGTCACTGGGTGGCATGTCATCTGCTTGAACAGTAAAGGTGTTAAATATTATTAATTCAAGATATACAGGACTCCCTGTTTATCAATAAAAAAGAAAAGGAGAGAGGATATATGAAGAAGAAAGTCTTATCTATCCTGTTAGCTGCAACATGTACAGTATCTATGTTTGCGAGCGCAACTATCGTAAGTGCAGCTGAGAACGAAGCAACAGAGGAAACCGCAAGCACTGGTGATTTTAATATCACAGTAAACCTGGCTTCTGAGCCTCAGACAATGGATCCGACACTGAATACTACCAGTGATGGCAGTAACATGGCTAACCATCTGTTTGAAGGTCTGATGAAATGGGAAGACAGTGGAGCAGAAGTAAATGGCAGTGACGGTACTGCTCACAGTGCTCAGCTGGCTCCAGGACAGGCAGAAAGCTACGAAAAAACAGAGAATGAAGACGGAACTGTAACTTATACCTTCAAACTTCGTGATGGAATCAAATGGTCTGACGGTAAAGATGTAACAGCCGGTGATTTTGAATATTCATGGAAACGTCTTGTAGATCCTGCAACAGCAGCTGATTACAGCTACATGCTGGACTGTGTTGTTAACGCTAACGAGATCATCGCTGGCGAAAAAGACGCATCTGAACTGGCTGTTAAAGCAGTTGATGACAAAACATTCGAAGTAACTCTCGTTAATGATCTGCCATATTTTGAAGAACTGTGTGCTTTCCCGGCTATGATGCCAGTACGTCAGGATGTTATCGAATCAGCTGGTGATAACTGGACATTTGATGTTTCAACATACATCTCTAATGGCGCATACAAAATGAAAGAGTGGACACATAACTCTCAGATCGTAGTAGAAAAAAATGAAAACTACTATGATTACGAGAAACTTGGACCGGAAACAATCACATTCAAGCTGATGGATAACCAGAACGCTATGCTTTCCGGATTCAACTCCGGCGAACTTGATTTCATCGAGGATGTTCCGCAGGCAGAGATCGCTAACCTGATCGCTTCCGGTGATATGAAGATCGTAGACTATATCGGAACATACTATGTATGCTTCCAGACTCAGAAAGCACCATTCGATGACCCGAGAGTTCGTAAAGCATTCTCTCTTGCAATCGATCGTACTTATATCGTAAATCAGGTTACACAGTCCGGACAGGTTGAAGCTGGCGGATTTGTACCGGCTGGTGTTTACGATGCTGAGGGAGCAACCGGAGATGACTTCCGTACAGTTGGTGGAGATTACTACAAACCTACAGATGCTGACTATGAAGCAAACTGTGAAGAGGCAAGAGCACTTCTTGCTGAGGCAGGATATGAAAACGGAGAAGGCTTCCCGGTTGTAGAATATCTCTATAACACAAGTGATGCTCACAAAGCTGTAGCAGAAGCTCTTCAGTATATGTGGGAAGAAGAACTTGGCGTAAAGGTTACTCTGAATAACCAGGAATGGGCAGCATTCCTTCAGACACGTAAGGATGGAGATTACTCTATCGCACGTAACGGATGGATCGCTGACTACAACGACCCGATTTCCTTCCTTGATATGTGGATGACTGGCGGCGGAAACAACGACGCTCAGTACGAAAATGAAGAGTATGATTCTCTTATCAAAGAAGCAAAAACTACAACAGATGTCAAAGAACGTATGGAACTGCTTCATAAAGCTGAGGATAAGATCATCGGTGAAGACAACGCTTTAGCTCCGCTGTACTTCTATACTCAGAAATACATGCTTGCAGATGGTATCGAAGGTCTCTATTATTGTCCACTTGGATATTTCTTCTTCGGATATACCCATCAGGCATAAGATTATCTTATAAAGATACGGCCCGGATATAGTGTCCGGGCTGTTTTTCTTGAAGAACTAAGGAGATTGTGATATGAAAGCCTATGAACGCTTTTTGAAATATGTAACTGTCTGGACTTCAAGTGATGAAGACAGTACAACGGTTCCAACTACCAAAAGACAGCTGGATCTGGGAAATCTTCTCGTTGAGGAGATGAATGAACTTGGTCTTTCCGATGTTAAAATTGATGAATATGGTTATGTTTATGGATATCTTCCGGCCACAGAAGGAATGGAAGAGGTACCGGCCCTCGCTCTGATCGCCCATATGGATACTGCTCCGGATTATAGTGGATGTGGTGTAAAGCCACAGATCATCCCGGATTATAACGGAGAAGATGTGGCACTGGGAACTTCCGGGAAAGTGCTTTCTGTCAGAGATTTTCCACGATTAAAAACATATAAGGGAAGAACACTGATCACAACAGATGGAACTACACTTCTGGGTGCAGATGATAAAGCAGGAATTGCAGAAATCCTTACAGTCGCAGAAGAACTGATCAGAGATAAAATACCTCATGGAAAGATCTGTATTGCATTTACACCGGATGAAGAAGTTGGCGGCGGTGCAGATTATCTGAAGTTACCGGAATTTGGTGCAGTTTATGGTTACACTCTCGATGGCAGCTATGAAGGTGAGATACAGTTCGAAAACTTTAATGCTGCCGGAGCTGAAGTGACCATTCATGGCGTCAATGTTCATCCGGGAAGCGCAAAAGACATTATGAAAAATGCGCAGACTATTGCCATGGAACTTCATGGAATGCTGCCAAAAGATGCATGTCCGGAGAAAACAGAGGGATATGAGGGTTTTTATCATCTGACTGATTTTAATGGAACTGTAGAGCAGGCTGTGATGAAATATATTATCCGGGATTTTGATCCGGTATTATTTGAGGAAAAGCAGGAAAAACTTCGTCAGGCTGTGGCACAGATCAATACAGTATACGGTGAGGGAACGGCTGAACTTAAGCTCGAAGAATCCTATCGTAATATGAGAGAAAAGATCGAGCCATGTATGCAGCTGATTGATTTTGCAAGGGAAGCTTGTAAAGAAGCAGGTGTAGAACCAGATGTTGCTCCGATCCGTGGCGGTACAGATGGCGCCCGTCTGAGTTTCAGAGGACTGCCTTGCCCGAATCTCGGTACCGGCGGGGATGGCTTCCATGGTCCGTTTGAACATATAACAGTGGAGGGTATGGATCAGTCTGTTGAAATCGTCAAAAACATTATCAAAAAAATGTGATGCTTTTGTGATAACACTTTACAGTAGAAGAGAATTCATGTATAATGTTCTGTGGTAAAGTGATAAAGTAACAGATAACTGAAGATGCACTGTCAGTCCATGCAGGTGCATTACAGCTATGATATAGCAGGGAGACATATGAGCGAATTATTGTACAAAACATTAAGAGAGAGTGTAGTGAATGCTATTCGGGCCAAGATCATGAATCATCAGATCCGTCCGGGTGAGCGGATTGTGGAACTGGAACTGGCACAGGAATTTCATACAAGCAGAGGTCCGATCCGTGAAGCACTGCGTCAGCTGGAGATTGAGGGGATTGTAGAATATACCAGAAATGTGGGATGCTCCGTGCGTAATTTTTCCGTTAAGGATTCTTATGAAGTATATCTTCTTCGTACCAATTATGAAATAGTCAGCATACGTCTGCTGAATGGAAAGGTACCTGAGGATACGATCAGGAATATGGAAAACATTCTGGAACATATGAAAAGTATTCCTGTAAATGAATTTGACCGTGTGTTTGAATATGACAACCAGTTTCATGAACAACTGGTACTGATGTCAAAACTTCCGCGGCTTGAGAAGGCATGGAAAGAACTGTATTACAGCAATCTGCTGGCAGGATATAATTTACTGACAGAAAAAGAAAAAATACTGGAACGACAGTATGATAATCACATTGCCATCCTGGAGGCCTGTAAAGAAGGAGACTGTGACAAAATCTGTCGGGAAGTAAAAAAACATTATTGGACAACCATTTTTCGTATGCTGCAGGATCAGAAGATTGAAGAGTCTGATCTGAAAGATACATGGATGATGGCAATATAATATAAGCAGTGGTTTTTTGAAAAAGAAGCTGTTGACAGGTTAGATGATAACGTGTCAGCGGCTTCTTTGTTTATGGAAACTGCAGAAAATATGTGATATACTTTTTCTGAAAAAACAGTGAAAATGGTACGGTCAGTCATCGTTTGATAAAATAAAATGGAAGAAAAGGGGATAGCAGCATGGAACATACAATAAATCCTGTCTATGATGAGAAATCCAGGATTTTGATACTTGGAAGTTTTCCTTCCGTGAAGTCCAGGGAGCAGAAATTTTTTTATGGTCATAAGCAGAATCGATTCTGGAAAGTAATTTCGGGAATCCTTGGCTGTGAAGTACCGCAGACAGTTGAGGAGAAGAAGCAAATGCTTCTGGAACATCATATTGCAGTGTGGGATGTAATACAGAGCTGCGAGATTGAAGGTTCTTCAGATGCCAGTATCCGTGATGTAATACCAAATGATCTGTCGGAGATTCTGAAAACCGCTGATATTCAGGCAATTTATACAAATGGCGGCAAGGCATATGAATTATATCAGAAATATATTTATCCTGTAGACGGGATCGAAGCACATAAGCTTCCATCGACCAGTCCTGCCAATGCCGGGTATTCTCTGGAAAGGCTGCAAGAAGCCTGGAGGCAGATTGGTGAATATATCAGGTAGCCTATAGGTCATATTTTTAAAAATAATCCAAAAACGGGTTTACGAAAATAAAAAATCGGTATATAATATGCAATCGATTAAAAAAACAGGAGTGTGTAGAAATGAAATCAGCACAGAATGATATGACAGCCGGAAACCCGATGAAGATTATTTTGGGCTTTACTATGCCGATTTTTATCGGTAATGTATTTCAGCAGTTTTACAATATGGCAGATGCAGTGATCGTAGGCAAGTTTGTAGGAAACAAAGCACTTGCTGCAGTGGGAAGCACAGGAACGATCATGTTTCTGATTTATGGATTTGTTGTGGGAATGACGGCAGGTTTTACAGTTCTTACAGCACAGAAATTCGGAGCCGGTGATATGAAGGGAATGCGTAAGACAGTGGCAGGAGCCGGAATTCTTTCTCTTCTGATAGGAATTCTTCTGACAGTGTTGTTTATGGCATTTATGAAACCGCTTTTGATTCTTATGAATACTCCGGAAGATATTTTTGCTGATGCATATGCTTACATTATGATCGTCAGTGGTGGAATCCTGGCACAGATGCTTTATAACCTCTTGTCCAGTATCTTAAGAGCACTTGGAAACAGTAAGCTTCCATTACTGTTTCTTGTGATCAGTGCACTGCTGAACATTGTTCTGGATCTGGTATTTATCGTTGGATTTGGAATGGGAGCAAAGGGTGCTGCGGTTGCAACTGTGATCGCACAGGGAGTTTCCGGCATACTCTGTTTGCTTTATATCATAGCCAAGATTCCGATACTTCATCTGCATCGCGAAGATCTGGAGGTGGGAAGCACAATTTATTATAATCAGCTGCGTATCGGTCTTCCGATGGCGCTTCAGTATTCGATCACAGCAATTGGAACCATGATGGTACAGTCTTCGTTAAATATTCTCGGATCGACGCTGGTCGCAGCCTACACTGCGGCAGGAAAGATCGAACAGGTTGTAACTCAGGCGTATGTGGCAATGGGAACAACGATGGCAACCTATGCTGCCCAGAATATGGGAGCCGGTTCAGTAAAACGTATCCGTGAAGGATTTAAGGCATGTACGATTATTGGTGTAATTTATTCGTTTGCTGCGGCTGGTTTTATTATGACAGCAGGTAAATATATGACGTATCTTTTTGTATCAGAGGATGTAGAGGTTATCATGAGTTCTGTGGATATTTATCTGAAATGCATTGGGATTTTCTTCATTCCGCTTGCAGTGGTAAATATTTACCGAAATGGTATTCAGGGACTGGGATATGGACTTCTTCCAATGATGGCAGGTGTTGCGGAGCTGATCGGACGAGGAGTTGTGGCAGTGATTGCCGGTGCAAAGAGAAGCTATACAGGTGTCTGTATGGCTGGCCCGGCAGCATGGGTACTTGCAGGCGGCCTTCTGATCGCCATGTATTATTTTATCATGAACGTAAATATGAAAAAGATTTTCGGTACAAATGGAAAATAAAAAACCAGGACAGTCTATAGTCAAGGGCTGTCCTGATTTTTTTTTCTCTTTTTTTCGATCCTGTGCAGGTAAAAATGGGAATCATTAACTTTTTGCAGACGGTAGTGGTCTTTCATGGAATGATTCAGTTCTTTTTCCAGGGAGCAGAGCTCCTGTTCGGAGAAATAATCAGCATGAAAAAGAAATTTGGATTCATATTCAGTTGTTTCAGAAGTAATAAAGCGGACTTTCGTGTGAAGACCACGGGAAAGTACTCTGATATAGGCTTTACCGATATTAGATTCTGTTTTCCTGGTGAGCCGGTCAGAATCATTCTCTGTTTTCTGAGATGAATTATGAAAGTGCAGGAAACAGCTATGACCGGACATAAGGAGTGCAGGAAGCAGAAACACAGGAAGAAAAACAGCAGGGAGAACGTTTTCTGTTCCTGAAAATAACAGCAGAAAAAACAACGTAAGGTACAGGACACCTGAGAGAAGATTCAGAAAAAAAACACGCCATCCGAATATTCCCAAAAGGGATGCTGTGATCATAAGAAAAATATCCGAATAGTTCAGGAGAGTAGGCTTCGGATACTGAAAAAGTTGCATGGAAACGGCTGCAAAAATCCCTGTCAGCAGAAAAAGAAGAAGGAAGACACAGGAAAGTTTTTGAAAGAGGTCTGTCCGGGCAGTCGGAGAACAGTAATCCCACAGTTCAACTTCCAGTTTGTCGGCCAGTTCCCTGGCTGCTTTTGTGAATGTATGGTTTGTCATGACCGCAGCACGATCACAGTCATAAAAACGCGCTCCGCTGTAAGCCTCCTGTACAGCTTTGTTTCCAACGGGAGCGGAGTAATATTTACATTGGATACCATATTTCAAACCGGATTTATATGCAATAATATCAATGCCCTGATCGCCGCTTGGCGGGGTGACAGTTATCTTACGATAGCCTTTTGTCTTGAGAAATGCAGCACAGCGGTTTTCAAATTCAAATCCATCCTGATAGTTCATAAAAATAAATTCCTCTTTGTCAGCTGGTATAGTATGAGTTAAGGGTATGTTTTAACAGTCAGGATTATTTTATAAAAAAGTATGGACAATGTCCAGCAATTCTGAAAAGAATATTCCGACTTGTTTTGACCAGAATCAAACATCAGATTTCATGTGTATTGGTCTGAAAAAAGAAAACATGGTAATTAAAACTATATAAACTAGAAAAAGATTCAACAACACATTGACATGATAAAATAAAAAGGGTATACTGTCAAATAGTTTGATAATCAAAATAAAATAAATGGGGGAACGTATCATGGATACAATCGAAAATAAAAGTACATTGAAAGCACTTCATATCGGAGAAAAGACTGCACAGATTCCAATCATTCAGGGAGGTATGGGAGTTGGTATCAGCAGAAGCAGTCTGGCTGGGGCGGTAGCACGGGAAGGCGGCATCGGTGTGATTTCAACGGCACAGATCGGATATGATGAAGAAGGTTTTGAAAGGGACCAGGCAGGATGCAACAGGATGGCAATTGCAAAGCATATCAGACGTGCAAAAGAAATTGCAGGGGGCAGAGGGCTTGTTGGTGTCAATATTATGGTTGCGCTGAAGCATTATGAAGAACATGTCAGGGAATCAGTGAAAGCAGGGGCAGACGTGATCATCAGCGGGGCGGGACTTCCGATGGATCTTCCAAAGATGGTAAGTGAGGAGTCCGGAACCAGGATTGCACCGATTGTCTCTTCCAGACGTGCGGCGAATCTGATCCTTAAGATGTGGGCTCACAGATATGGAAGAACTGCAGATTTTATTGTTGTTGAGGGGCCGCTGGCAGGGGGACATCTGGGCTTTTCCAAAGAACAGCTGTCTGATCTGGGTGAACTGGATTTTGATGAGGAAATCCGGCAGATCATCGAATGTAAGAAAGAATATGAAGAAAGATTTTCCAGAAAAATTCCGGTGATCGTTGCAGGAGGGATTTTTGACAGAACAGATATCGATCATGCACTGGAACTCGGGGCAGATGGAGTACAGATTGCAAGCAGATTTGTTGCAACCAAAGAGTGTGATGCTTCAGAAGCTTATAAGAAGGCATATCTTGATGCAAAGGAATCTGATATTCAGATCGTGCAGAGTCCGGTAGGAATGCCGGGCAGGGCACTGCGGAATACATTTATCAGAAATCTGGAGACAGGGAGAGAACCAATTCGCAAATGTTATAACTGTCTGGAAAAATGTGATCCGGGAAAGGTTCCGTATTGTATCACAAAAGCACTGATCGAGGCGGTAAAGGGAAATCTCGATCATGGTCTGATCTTCTGTGGATCAAATGTCGGAAGAATTAATGAGATGACAACAGTTCATGAACTGATGCAGGAACTGGCATATTGAGGATAGTACGGAAAAATCCCCGCCCACTGTTTTAATTGCAAAAAGCAATGAGCAGTGGGCGGGGATTTGTTTACCGCTCCATCATACTGATGGATTCAATTCCAACACTTCCGCCGCGAACGACTTCAATGTATTTGAATTCTTCTTTGATCAGTTTGACAACAGCATCGTTCTTGGTTGCAGTCTGTACAAATTCAAGAAGAAGGCTGTCTTTGCCATAGTCGATGACTCTGGCTTTGAAGGTTTCCGCAATCTGAAACAGTTCGACCTTATCTGCAGCAGAGCATTTTCTGACCTTGATATAAAGGATTTCTTTCATACGGACAAAGACATCTGTGAAATCAATGACTTTGATCACTTCTACCATACGGTTCAGCTGCTTTTTGATCTGTTCGAATGTTTCATCATCACTGACTGTGGCGATTGTCATTCGGGAGATTGTGGGATCCTCTGTGGTTCCGACAGTAAGGCTGTCCAGATTATAGGATTTCCCGGAAAAGAGTCCGGAAATCTTGGAGAGTACACCTACCTGGTTTTCTACATAGAGAGAGATCCATCTTGTTTTCATTCCTTTATCCATTCTCGATTCCTCCTAACAATCCATGATCATATCAGCAAGTGTTCCGCCTGGCTTGATCATAGGATAGACCATTTCTTCCGGATCAATAATAAACTCGATGATCGTTGGTTTTTTTGTGTTTTTCTTTGCTTCCTCAAAAGCAGCGGCGATTTCTTCGCGGCTGGTAACTCGGATTCCCATGGCTCCGTAGCTTTCTGCAAGTCTGACAAAATCCGGTGTGTATTCCGGATATTCCTCACCGTCTGTACGGCGTGAGAGTGCTCCGGCTCTTAAGTTGGTCATCGAGTAACGTTTTCCGTAGAATAATTTCTGCCACTGACGTACCATGCCGAGATAGGTATTGTTGAAGATACAGCAGATAACCGGCAATTCTTCAAGAACAGCAGTTGCAAGCTCCTGGATGTTCATCTGGATTCCACCGTCACCGGAGATGGAGATAACAGGAGTATCCGGATTTCCGATCTGAGCACCGATCGCACCCGGAAGACCATAGCCCATGGTTCCAAGTCCGCCGGACATGATAAGCTGACGGTTTTCGGTGATATCTACAAACTGGGAAGTCAGCATCTGGTGCTGTCCGACATCCGTAACGATGATCGCTTTGTCAAACTGTCTGTTGATCTCGTTAAAAATATCAAGTGGTCCCATAAGAGGGCGGTTTTTCATAGTAAGAGGATGTTCGTTTTTCCATGCTTCAATCTCGGAGAGCCATTTCTGGGTGCTGCAGTCAGTAACGTATTCAGCCATTTTGGTGATTGCTTCCCGGGCGTCAGCAACGATCGGAACATCCACATGGATATTTCTGGAAATAGAAGCCGTGTCTATATCAATATGAACAATCTGTGCATTTGGTGCAAATTCATGAAGCTTGCCGGTGATACGGTCATTGAAACGGGTTCCGATGGAAAACAGGAGATCACAGCTGCTGACAGCCATGTTGGCTGCGTAGGAACCGTGCATTCCAAGGTTTCCGATGAAAAGAGGATGTTTCGTGGAGATTGCTCCGCGCCCCATAACAGTAGTAACAACAGGAACCTGTGTTTTTTCGACTACGGAGGTAAAAACTTTATTTGCGTGAGCAATATTTACACCACCGCCTGCAAGAAACAGAGGTTTTTTTGCTTTCTGGAGCATCTTGAGTGCCTTTTTGAGCTGTCCCATATGAACACTGGTATTTGGTTTATAGCCTCGGATATTTACATTTTTGGGATATTCTGCACTTCCAAGTTCTGCCATAACGTCTTTTGGAAGATCAATAAGGACAGGGCCGGGACGACCGGTTCTTGCAATATAAAAAGCTTCTTTGATGATTCGTCCGAGATCTTCACGGTTACGGACAGTGACACCGTATTTTGTAATGCTGCGGGTAATTCCGACAATGTCAACTTCCTGGAAAGCATCATTTCCAATCAGATGTCTGGCAACCTGACCTGTGAAACATACAAGAGGGACACTGTCATAATTGGCAGTAGCAAGTCCGGTGACAAGGTTGGTCGCACCAGGACCACTTGTTACAAGGCATACACCGACTTTTCCGGTAGTTCTTGCATAGGCATCTGCCTCATGGACAAGTGCCTGTTCGTGGCGGGGAAGGATAATGTCGATCCCGCTCTGTCGGTATAATTCGTCGCTGATATCAATGGTGCATGCACCGGGATATCCAAATAAAGTATCAACACCTTCTTCTTTTAAAGCCTTTACTAAAAGCTTGTTTCCTGAAATCTGTCGCAAATATAAGCCCTCCTTCTGATAAATGAAATTCTGATACCGCATAAAGTAAAAAAAAGTCCCAAGCATATTAAATATGCTCAGGACGGATGATTCCGTGGTACCACCTGATTTCAGAGACTGCACTCTGCACTCTGTCAGTACAAAATTCTATACTGCTTTCCTGTAACGTGGAAATTACGTTGAAGCCTACTGAACGATCTGGCTGGGAATATCTCCGGTCGAAAATCATGGTTCGGTTCACTGCTCGGGGACTACTTCCATAATTCTGTCATGAGGGTTCACACCAGCCACCCTCTCTCTGGGCATCCAGAAATTATGTACTATTTCCCGTCACTGCATTTAAAACTATTAATTAAGAGGTAACTGTTCTGTGAAATTATCGGACAGCTACGAAATTTGTAATAATTATACGGGAATTATCTGGATTTGTCAACGTAATAGCTTGGATTTTATGCTCTTTTTTGGTAGAATAGTAGTACTGTTCACAGATGATTTGGATAGTCTAAAAGCAAGAAAGAAGATATTTTATGAATGAGATAAACGAACTACAGAAAAACTGTCATCTTTGCCCGAGAAACTGCGGAGCAGATCGAATGGCAGGAGAGAGAGGCTTCTGTGGAGTGACAGCAGAGGTCATGGTGGCGCGAGCTGCCCTTCATATGTGGGAAGAACCATGTATCTCAGGAAAAGAAGGTTCCGGTGCAGTGTTTTTCTCAGGCTGTTCTCTGGGATGCGTGTTCTGTCAGAACAGAATGATCTCCAGAGGGCAGAGCGGCAAAGTGATCACGACAGAGCGTCTGGCGGAAATTTTTCTGGATCTGCAGAGGCAGAAGGCGAATAATATCAATCTTGTGACAGCAGGTCATTTCCTGGTGCAGGTGCGGGAAGCACTGATCCTGGCGAAAGAGAGGGGACTCACGATTCCCGTGGTATATAACAGCAGCGGATATGAAAAAGCAGAAATGCTTCGACTTCTTGACGGACTGGTGGATATTTATCTTCCGGATTTTAAATATATGGAGTCAGAGCTTGCCGGTAAATACTCACATGCAAAAGATTATCCGGAAACTGCCAAAGAAGCACTGATAGAGATGGTGCGTCAGACAGGAACTCCGGAATTTGATGACCGTGGAATGATGAAAAAGGGCGTGATCGTGCGGCACCTGCTGCTGCCGGGACATGTAAGAAATTCCAGAAAAGTGCTGGAATATCTGTATGAAACATACGGTGACCAGATATATATCAGTCTGATGAACCAGTATACACCGATGCCGGCAGTCATGGAGGATCCACAGCTGTCGAGGAAGGTTACAGACAGGGAATATGAACGTCTGATCGATCAGGCGATTTCTCTCGGAGTGGCGAATTGTTTTATTCAGGAGGGAGAAACTGCAAAAGAAAGCTTTATACCGGAATTTGATGGAGAGGGGATATAAATCAAATGAAAACAGAAAAAAATAATAAGAGAAATTTCAGGGAAAAATCTGCCGGGAAACAGTGGGCAGGTAAGTCTGAGACAAAAAAGTATGCAGACAAAAAGAAAACAGAGTTTAAGAAAAATGTAACGAAAAAGACAGAACAGAAAAAGTCTGAGCAGAAGAAAGAGGAACGAAAAAAATCCGCCGGGAAATCACTTTGTCCGGTACATGGCAGGTGCGGTGGATGTCAGCTTCTTGATATTCCATATGAAGAACAGTTAAAACAGAAGCAGACACAGGTGACAAAGCTTCTGAAGCCATACTGTCCGACAGAGAAGATTGTCGGGATGGAGGATCCGTTTCATTACAGAAATAAAGTACATGCTGTTTTCGGACACAAAAAGGACGGCACAGTAATTTCAGGTATTTATCAGGAGGGAACACATTTCATTGTTCCGGTAGATGACTGCCTGATCGAGAATCAGAAAGCTGATGCGATCATCAGAGATATCCGCGGACTTCTGAAATCCTTCAAGATCAAGACTTATAATGAAGATACAGGATATGGTCTGTTCCGCCATGTGCTGATCCGTACAGGATACCACAGTGGGCAGATCATGGTAGTACTTGTTCTTGGTTCTCCGATCCTGCCGTCTAAGAATAATTTTGTCAAAGCACTGCGTAAGCTTCATCCGGAGATCACAACGATCGTGCTGAATGTAAACGGACAGAAGACAAGCATGATCCTGGGCGAGAAGGAAACTGTTCTTTATGGAAAGGGCTATATCGAAGATGAGCTTTGCGGAAAAACCTTCCGTATTTCTTCCAAATCCTTCTATCAGGTGAATCCGGTTCAGACAGAGAAACTGTATGGGAAAGCAATCGAACTGGCAGGACTTACAGGTAAAGAGCGTGTAATCGATGCATATTGCGGAATCGGAACGATTGGCCTGATCGCCAGCGACAAGGCGAAGGAAGTCATCAGTGTGGAACTGAATCAGGATGCTGTGCGGGATGCAATCGTAAATGCGAAACGGAACGGTATCAAAAATGTCCGTTTTTATCATAATGATGCAGGTGTGTTCATGCGTCAGATGGCAGAAGCAGGAGAACATGCGGATGTCGTATTTATGGATCCTCCGCGAAGTGGAAGTGATGAGAAATTTCTTTCATCGGTGCTCACCTTAAAACCGGAGAAAATCGTGTATGTTTCCTGTGAACCGACAACACTGGCACGGGATCTGAAATATCTTACAAAGCACGGATACAAAGCCGTCCGTGCAGTGCCGTTTGATATGTTTCCGGCGACAGAGCATGTGGAGACTGTGTGCCTTTTGGGCAAACTCCACGAAGCGAAGCATCATGTGAATGTAAGACTTGACATGGACGAGATGGATTTAACGGCGGCTGAGAGCAAGGCTACTTATGAGGAGATA
>CAKRTP010000039.1 GCA_934402155.1 uncultured Blautia sp.
GAAGAAGAAATCTCCGAACTTGATGATGATGAGAAAAAAATGTTCCTGGAAGATCTGGGGCTTACAGAATCAGGTCTTGAAAAGCTGGTAAGAGCAAGCTACAGCCTTCTGGGACTTATGAGTTTCCTTACATCAGGAGAGGATGAGACACGTGCATGGACGATCAAGATCGGAACAAAAGCACCACAGGCAGCAGGTAAGATCCATACAGACTTTGAACGTGGATTTATCAAGGCAGAGGTCGTAAATTATAAGGATCTTCTTGACTGTGGCTCCTATGCAGGTGCAAGAGAAAAAGGACTTGTCCGTATGGAGGGTAAGGAATATATTGTTCAGGATGGAGATGTGATTCTGTTCAGATTTAATGTATAATGAAGGTGTTTTATGAATATGTCGATTCGTTTTCCGCATCTTGGTATTAATTTTGGATATGTGGGTGAAACTGTTTCGTTTTTTGGACATGAATGTACAATATATGGGATAATTATGGCGGCAGGACTGCTTCTTGGTCTGGCAGTTATCATACTTCAGGCAAAACGCAGCAATCAGAATCAGGATCTGTACCTGCAGGCATTGATCCCGGGCATTCTTTTTGGTGTAGTCAGTGCAAGGGTCTGCTATGTGGCAATGCATTGGAGCTTTTTTGAGGAAGAGTCGTCCCGGGCAGTCTGGGATTTGAGAACAGGAGGGATGTCCTTTTGGGGCGGACTTCTTGGCGGAGTGATCGCGATCATGATCTTCTGCAAAATCAGGAAATTGTCTTTTGGCAGAATAGCAGATACTGTCAGTATCGGACTGGTGTCCGCTCAGATGCTTAGTGTCTGGGGGAATTTTTTCAGCAGAGAATTTATCGGAGAATATACGGACAGTATTTTTGCGATGCAGATTCCTTCAGGGATTGTTGGAAATGGTGAACTGACAGAAAAAATGCAGGAACATCTGGTAAGAATCGGAGAGACCTCTTATGTGCAGGTGCATCCACTGTTTTTTTATGAGAGCATCTGGTGTCTGATCCTGCTACTGGTTCTTCTGGCTTACAACCGGAAAAAGAAATTTCAGGGTGAGATATTCATGAGATATCTGGCAGGATACAGTCTTGGAAATGCAGGAATCGAGTATCTTCGTGCAGATAAAATATGTATTCCGGGAACCGGGATTTCTGTTCTCCTGCCTGTTTATCTGGGATTATTTGTGATATTCAGTATCGTTTCGGCGGTGCGTCGTATTCTTTCAAAGAAAAGAGAAAAAATTCACAGACGCAGACGGGAGCAGAGATACAATTCCGAAGAAAAAACATCGAAAAGTTACGAAGATATGCAGAGTTTCCAAAATGTCAGGGATGAGTTTCAGGAAATTTTTTCGGAAGCATCCGGACAGATGTCAGAAAGGGAGACAGATGTTTCTCAAAAATCCGACGAATTATCGAAAACGATTTCAGATTCCGAACAAGTGAAAAATGAAATGAAATATTAAAATTTAATGGGAAGATTCCTTTGCAAAATGCGAGGAAACTTCCCTTTTTTTTGCTTGGAAAAGAGCGTTGTGCAAGGCAAAAAAACTCAGATTCCCACTTGTAATTTAGCACTAAATGGGGTAGAATAATTTCATAAGTGGTAGAAAGTGGTGAATAGTGGTGGGGAATGGAGGGAATGTGGCAGACCTGACAGCTCCACCTGAAAAGCACGAAGGGGAGAATCGTGCTTTTTGAGAGTAGGTGAGTTTTATGTTCATGGGAGAATACAATCATACAATAGACGCGAAGGGGCGTCTGATCATTCCCGCCAGGTTCAGAGAACTCCTGGGAGAAGAGTTCATTCTGACAAAGGGTCTGGATGGTTGTCTTTCTATCTATCCGCTGGATGAGTGGAATGCATTTGAAACGAAACTCAGAGCCTTACCAC
The DNA here is from genome assembly GCA_934402155.1 of uncultured Blautia sp. Classification (GTDB taxonomy): domain Bacteria; phylum Bacillota; class Clostridia; order Lachnospirales; family Lachnospiraceae; genus Blautia_A. The sequence continues at coordinate 1,902 of CAKRTP010000039.1, forward strand.
TTACAAATAAAAATGCGCGAACCTTCACACGTTTCTTTGTAGCAGGTGCCACAAACTGTGAACTGGACAAGCAGGGGAGAATTCTTGTGCCTCAGACACTAAGGGAGTTTGCGGGTCTGGAGAAAGAAGTGGTACTCACAGGAAATCTGGACCGGATCGAAATCTGGAGCAAGGAAAAGTGGAGCGAGAACTGCGATTATGGTGATATGGATAATATTGCAGAAAGCATGCAGGATATGGGTATCATCATTTGAGCATTACGCCGGAAAGAAATCCAACAGGAGACGGATATGGAATTCAAACACAAATCTGTATTACTGGAAGAAACCATTGATGGTCTGAACATCAGACCGGAGGGAATCTACGTGGATGGAACGCTGGGAGGAGCAGGACACGCAAGTGAAGTGTGCCGTAGACTTTCTGCCAAGGGGAGATTTATTGGCATAGATCAGGACCAAGACGCAATAGTTGCTGCGAGTGAAAGGCTGGCTGCCTATGAGGACAGAGTGACGATCATTCGCAGCAATTATTGTTACATGGCTAATGAACTGCATAACCTGGGAATTCAGAAAGTCAATGGAATTGTTCTGGATTTAGGAGTTTCATCTTATCAGCTGGACAATGAGGAACGGGGATTTACCTATCGGGTAGATGCACCTCTGGATATGAGAATGGATCAGAGACAGAGCCGTACCGCTGCTGATATTGTCAATGGTTACGAAGAAAAAGAACTGTACCGTATCATCCGTGATTACGGTGAAGATAAATTTGCAAAGAACATAGCGAAACACATTGTGGCTGCCCGTGCACAGGAACCTATCCGCACGACCGGAGAACTGACAGAGATCATCCGTCAGTCTATTCCAATGAAGATTCAGGCAACCGGAGGACATCCGGCCAAGAGAACTTTTCAGGCGATCCGGATCGAGCTGAACAGGGAACTTGATGTTCTGAGAGAGTCACTGGATGGAATGATCGACCTTCTTGATGATGGAGGCAGGATCTGTATTATTACATTCCATTCACTGGAGGATCGTATTGTCAAGACGATTTTCCGCAAAAATGAAAATCCCTGTACATGTCCGCCGGATTTTCCGGTATGTGTATGTGGCAAAAAGTCCAAAGGAAAAGTTATCACCAGAAAGCCTATTCTTCCAAGTACAACAGAGCAGGAAGAAAACCCAAGATCTAAGAGTGCAAAACTAAGGATTTTTGAGAGAAGATTTTCGGTTGCTGCGAATGGAATGAAATAAAGCAGGGAGTATAGGAGTTGAAAGGCGTAGATGGAAAGAACAAACAGGGCAGTTACAAACAGAAAAAATAAAGTAAATGTAAGAAATGCCCGTGGAATGTATGTAGATGGAAATACAGTGAGAAGAATGCAGGAGATGCCGGTGCGTAAGCCGCCGGCTTCGAGAGAGCAGTCTCTGAAACACAGCAGCACAACACGCACAGTGACAGTAGGAAAGCAGGGAGTCAGCCGGGAAACCAGACGAAATCGTGAAAAGGCGATGGGGATGGGTCGCGGATTTGTGACATTTCTGGCAGTTGTAAGCGTGGCGGTGCTGTTCTGCTGTGTAAATTACCTTCAGCTTAAGGCTGAACTGACAGGTAAGATCAAGACAGTGGCAAATCTGGAATCTGAGTGGTCTCAGCTTAAGGAAGAGAATGATGCATATGAGAGTCAGGTGACTTCAGAAGTTGATCTGAACCAGATCAAGAAGATTGCTATCGGCCGTCTGGGAATGAGTTATCCGACTGACAGTCAGAAAAAAACTTACAGTGTACCAAGCAGCAGTTACGTAAGACAGTACCAGGATGTACCCTGAAAGCAAGAGGTGAGAATTTGAGTAATACCAGACCGAGGAAACGTAAAAAACCTCAACCCAAAATTAATTATACAATGAGGGGAAAGCTAGTAGGACTATTTGCAGTAGTAATACTAGCTTTAGTTTGTTTGTTGGGCAGAATTACCTACATTAATGCAACCAGCGGAACAAAATATAAAAAACGAGTACTTCTGCAGGCACAGCAGACATATCAGAGCAGTGTGCTTCCGGCAAAGCGCGGTGATATTTATGACCGAAACGGAAATATCCTTGCCACAAGTCAGAAGGTCTACAGTGTGATCATGGACTGCAAGGAGATCAATGATGAAAAGCATGATTATGTGGATGCGACGGTAAAGGCACTTGTAGAAGTGCTGGGGCTTGATGAGGAGGATATACGTTCCAGACTTACAGATCCGGCAACAAGTTCCAGTCAGTATCAGATCCTCAAAAAAGAACTGACGATGGATCAGAAAAAAGCGTTTGAAGAATATAAGGATCCAGGCGAGGACAGCGGACTTTCCGACAGTGAACTGAAGGAGAGGGCAAATATTCAGGGGATCTGGTTTGAAGAAGATTATCTGCGGATCTATCCGTTTAATGATCTTGCCTGTGATACGATAGGATTTACACTCTCCAGAGAAACAGCGGACAGTGGTCTGGAAGGATATTACAACAGTACGCTGATGGGGACAGATGGCCGCCAGTATGGATATATTAATGATGAATCGGATGCGGAGCAGACAATCATGGAACCGGTATCCGGAGACAGTATTGAAACTTCGCTGGATGTAGGTGCACAGCAGATCGTAGAAAAATATGTCAATGGCTTTAAAGCCAGCATGGGAGCCAAAAATATCGGTGTGATCGCGATGAAGCCATCAACCGGAGAGATCATTGCCATGGATGGAGGAGATCGTTACGATCTGAATGAACCCAGAGATATGTCAGAGGTATATTCTCAGTCAGAAATTGATGCCATGTCAGATGAAGAGACAGTAACAGCTTTGAATGCCATGTGGAGTAATTTTTGCGTGACAGATGCATTTGAGGCAGGATCAGTTGTAAAACCGATCGTTATGGCAGGAGCACTGGAGAAGGGCAAGATTTCAGCATCTGATACATTCACCTGTGATGGTGGAGAAACCTTTGGTGCAAACGGAGATACCTATATCAAATGTGCAGTCTGGCCGGATGCACATGGAACGGAAACGCTCAGAGAAGTTATTGCGAACTCCTGTAATGATGGCATGATGCAGATCGCTGCAAGGATGGGAACGGAAGCCTTTCTGAAAGCACAGAGTTTGTTTAATTTCGGTTCCCGTACAGGAATCGACCTTCCGAATGAAGGGGCCGGTGTTATCCATACGACAGAAACTATGGGAGAGACTGAGCTTGCCTGCTCTGCATTCGGGCAGGGATTTACCTGTACGATGCTTCAGGAGATCAACGCAATGTGTTCAGTTATCAACGGAGGATATTATTATCAGCCGCATCTGGTAACCGCGATCAAGGACAGCAGCGGAGGTACTGTCAGGACGATCGATCCGATACTTCTCAAACAGACAATCTCTTCTGACATTTCAGCCGATATCCGTTCCTATATGCAGGCCAGTGTTCAGGAAGGTACCAGCCGTACCTCAAAGATACAGGGATACAGTTCTGGTGGTAAAACAGGTACAGCGGAGAAACTTCCGCGAGGAAACAAAAAATATATCGTTTCTTTTATTACTTTTGCACCGGTGGATGACCCGCAGGTGCTCCTGTATGTGGTTGTAGATGAACCGAATGCGGAGGAACAGGCAGACAGTAAATATCCTCAGTATATTGCACAGGGAATTTTGTCGGAACTTCTGCCATATCTGAATGTTGCGCCGGATGAGTCTGAGGATGGTGTGATTCCAAAGACAGAACTGTGGGAAGGATTCAATGGAAAGCTTGTTGATGTTTCCGGAAGCAGTATTGATGAAAGCGGCAATCTCACGGATGGAAATGGAAACCTTGTGGATCTGGATGGAAACAGGATCGATACAAATGGATATCTTCTGCAGGATAACGGGGATTACGTTACAGATGAGAACGGGCAATATGTAAAATCTCAGAATCTGGGAACGACAATCTATGCCGGTTCTGAACAGACAGAAAATGATCTGAAAGAAGCAATTTCAGATACAAATGTGCCGGAACCGCCGCAGGATGATGAAGAAGATACCAGGCAGGATAATAATATGGAAAGCGAAGGCCTGACAAATGAGGAGGCCGGACTGGACTAAGGTACAGTGATTCCCCCCGGGGACTGGGCATATAATAATATGACAGTCTTTGGGGGGATTTTTTATGAAAAAAAGCAGAACCTTTCATAAAAGAAAGGTATGGACGGTCTTTCTTTTATGTGCGGCAATGCTGTTGGTGCTGGTGGGAAGAATTGTTTATCTGATGGGATTCAGGTCCGATTATTATTATGAAAAAGCACAGGATCTGCATGAGAGGGAACGGTCGATCAAAGCTGCAAGAGGAAAGATACTGGATGCAAAGGGAAAGGTTCTTGCATCAAATAAGACTGTCTGCACGATCTCTGTTATCCACAGTCAGATAGAGGAGCCTGAGAAGATCATTGCTTTGTTATCACAGAAACTGGGGATATCAGAAGAAACTGTCCGCAAAAAAGTAGAAAAAATATCTTCCATAGAGAGAATACAGACAAATGTAGAGAAAAAAGTGGGAGATGAGATCAGAAAATCAGGTCTTTCCGGTGTGAAAGTGGATGAGGATTACAAGCGATATTATCCTTATCATTCACTTGCGTCCAGAGTTCTTGGCTTTACAGGAGCAGACAATCAGGGAATCATAGGTCTGGAGGTTGAATATGAAAATATCCTGAATGGCGAGGCAGGTAAAATTCTCACGATGACCGATGCCAGAGGGATTGAACTGGAAGGGATCGGAGAAAGCAGGGAAGAACCGAAGACGGGAAATAATCTCAGGATCAGTCTGGATATCAGTATTCAGGAATATGCTCAGCAGGCGGCAAAAAAAGTGATGGAAGAAAAAGAAGCAGAAAGAGTTTCAATCCTTCTGATGAATCCGCAGAACGGTGAGATTTATGCATGTGTAAACGTTCCGGAATTTGATCTGAATCAGCCGTTCAGACTGAACACAGATGTGAAAGATCCGGGACTGACTCCGGAAACAAAACAGGATCTGCTGAACCAGATGTGGAGAAATCCCTGCCTGAATGATACTTACGAGCCAGGTTCGACATTCAAGATCATTACGATGGCAGCAGGGCTTGAAGAGGGGGTGGTGAGCATGGAGGATCACTTTTTCTGTCCCGGCTACAAGATTGTAGATGACAGAAGAATCCACTGTGCAAACAGGAGAGGACATGGTTCACAGAATTTTGTCCAGGGAGCACAAAACTCCTGCAATCCCGTATTTATTGAGGTGGGGCTCAGACTTGGTGTAAAAAACTATTATAAATATTTTCGAAAGTTTGGACTCATGGAGAAAACAGGAATCGATCTTCCGGGGGAAGCCGGGACGATCATGCATCAGGAAAAAAATATGGGAAATGTAGAACTGGCGACAGTCTCATTTGGTCAGTCTTTTCAGATTACTCCGATCCAGCTTGCGACGACGGTGAGCTCACTGATCAACGGAGGACGACGGATCACACCGCATTTTGGGGTGGCGGCAGAAGACGAAACGGGGGAGGAGGTACAGGAGCTGGAATATCCTGTAAAAACAGGGATCCTTTCTTCGGAAACATCACAGAAGGTGAGGTATATTCTGGAAAAAGTCGTCTCGGAAGGATCAGGAAAAAATGCGGCGATTGAAGGGTATACGATTGGAGGCAAGACAGCAACCTCTCAGACGCTCCCGCGAAGTGCCAACCGCTATATTTCGTCATTTCTCGGATTTGCGCCGGCAGAAGATCCGAAGATACTGGCATTATGCATTATCCATGATCCAAAAGGCATCTATTACGGAGGGACGATCGCTGCACCTGTAGTGCGCACGATTTTTGAAAATATTCTTCCATATATGGGGATAGAAGAAACTCAATAGGGTTGCGAAATATGCCAAAAAGCCGTATAATCAAACATGATAAAAAAAACGAAAGAATGATAAGAGGTGTGAGGATGAATTATCAAGTTGTAATCCCTGTACTGATCGCTTTTGTGATCAGCCTGATTTTGGGACCAATCATCATCCCGTTTCTGAGAAAACTCAAGATGGGACAGACAGAACGTGTGGAAGGTGTGCAGTCGCACCTGAAAAAAGCCGGTACTCCTACAATGGGAGGAATTATCTTTCTGATAGCGACTGTTGTGACATCCCTGTTCTATGTAAAGGATTATCCGAAGGTGATCCCGGTACTGTTTCTGACTCTGGGATTTGGTATCATAGGATTTTTGGATGATTATCTCAAGGTAGTACTGAAACGTTCTGATGGTCTTCTTCCATGGCAGAAATTTTCCCTGCAGGTGGTTGTAACTGCAGTGTTTACCTATTACCTTGTGAATTATACAGATGTAAACCTGGCAATGCGTATTCCGTTCTGGCCTGATCACTATCTGAATCTGGGCTGGCTGGCAATTCCGGTTCTGTTCTTCGCGGTGATCGGAACAGTCAATGGTGTAAACTTTACAGATGGTCTGGATGGACTGGCATCAAGTGTTACACTGATCGTTGCAGTATTTTTTACAGTTGTATCTATTGGTACGCAGAGTGGAATCGAGCCGATCACCTGTGCGGTTGTCGGAGGCCTGATGGGATTCCTGCTGTTCAATGTATATCCGGCGAAAGTTTTTATGGGTGACACAGGATCTCTGGCACTGGGAGGATTTGTTGCAGGAGCTGCATATATGATGCAGATGCCGCTGTTTATCCTTCTGGTAGGTCTGATCTATCTGGTTGAGGTTCTGTCAGTTATCATCCAGGTAACCTATTTCAAAAAAACACATGGAAAACGTATCTTTAAAATGGCACCGATCCATCATCATTTTGAATTGTGCGGATGGTCAGAAACAAGAGTGGTAGCCGTATTTTCTATTATAACAGCAGTTATGTGTCTGATCGCGCTTCTTGCATTGTGATCCGCATAACGACAGTTTGCAGGAGGAATCAAGATGAATTTACAAGGAAAAAGAGTACTTGTCTTTGGAACAGGCAAAAGCGGCATCGGAGCAGCTGATCTTCTGGAAAAGACAGGAGCTCATGTGATCCTGTTTGACGGAAATGAAAAAACAGATAAGGACGCTGTTTTACATAAACTTGCCAGTGCAGAATCAGCAGAAATTTATACAGGAGAACTTTCAGAAGAAGTAGTGAAGAGCCTTGATCTGGTCGTACTCAGTCCGGGTGTACCGACTGACATTCCTGTTGTAAAGAATTTTTATGCGCAGGGTCTTCCTGTATGGGGAGAAGTAGAACTTGCTTATCGTACCGGCAGGGGACGTGTGCTGGCAATCACCGGAACAAACGGCAAGACAACCACAACAGCACTTCTTGGCAAGATCATGGGTGATGCAGAGGATTCTGTTTTTGTGGTAGGAAATATCGGAACACCATATACGTCAAAAGCACTGGAAATGAAAGAAAATTCCACAACGGTAGCCGAGATCAGCAGTTTCCAGCTGGAAACGATCGACGAATTTGCTCCGCAGGTCAGTGCGATCCTGAATATCACAGAGGATCATCTGAACCGTCATCATACAATGGAAGAATATATCCGTGTCAAGGAACTGATCGTCAGAAATCAGAGGCCGGAGAATTACTGCATCCTGAATTATGAAGATTCTGTTCTTCGCGAATTTGGACAAAACATTGTCCCGAAGGCTGTTTATTTTTCCAGCGAAAGAAAGCTTGATGAGGGAATTTATCTGGACGGCGATCTGATCGTGCTCAAAACTGCAGAAGAAGAAATTCCACTTGTACATACAGGCGAACTCAAGCTTCTGGGAAAACATAATTTTGAGAATGTAATGGCAGCCTCGGCAATGGCATATTATGCAGGAGTATCTGTAGAGAATATCCGCAGGAGTATCTGTGAATTTACAGCAGTCGAGCACAGAATTGAATATGTCACAGAAAAAAATGGCGTTGCGTATTATAATGATTCCAAGGGAACAAACCCGGATGCTGCGATCAAGGGCATCCAGGCAATGAACCGTCCGACATTTCTGATCGGCGGCGGCTATGACAAAGGATCCAGCTATGATGAATGGCTGAATGCTTTTGACGGAAAGGTCCGCTGTCTTGTTCTGATCGGACAGACAAAAGAAAAAATAAAAGAAGCAGCAGAACGTCTTGGAGTATGTCCGTGTATTATTCTGTGTGAGAATCTCAAAGAGGCAGTGGATATCTGCGCACAGAAAGCACAGCCGGGAGATGCAGTTCTTCTTTCACCGGCATGTGCAAGCTGGGGACAGTTCGATAACTATGAACAGCGTGGAGATATGTTCAAAGAATATGTGCAGGCACTCTGATTTCGCAGAAACAGTACCTGTAATAATATAGAAGAAAAAAGTCAGATCCGAATAAAATTTCGGCTCTGGCTTTTTTTACTTTTATGTAAAAGAAAACTGCTTTGTAATCTTCTGATAAAGTAAAAAACGATCCGTGCATGAAGAACAGGCAGGCACAGAAACTCTGTAATGACATATAATAAATGTAAGAGATCCTTCGGGAGTGAACAGATTGGATAGAATTCACATAGCAGGCGGTGTTCCTCTCCATGGAAGCATCCGGATCCAGGGTTCCAAAAATGCTGCCCTTCCCATGATGGCAGCTGCTGTTCTATGTCAGGGAATCAGTATACTGAAAAATTGCCCGAGGATTGCAGATGTATTCTGTATGGAAGAAATCCTGAGGACACTTGGCGCAAAAACATGGTGGGAGGATCATGATCTGCATCTGGATTGTACGAATGTGGAAAAAACAGTGATTTCAGGATTTTATACACAAAAAATGAGATCCTCTGTCATCCTTCTGGGGGCACTGCTTGGACGATCAGGAAGTGCATCAATGGGATATCCGGGAGGATGTGTGATCGGCAGAAGACCGGTGGATCTTCATTTATATGCACTTCGAAAACTGGGAGCCTGTATTACTGAAAAAAAAGAAGGGCTGGAGGCATCCTGTACGGAACTGAAAGCAGGAGAGATTGTGTTCCGGGCAAGAAGTGTAGGGGCAACAGAACAGGCGGTTCTGGCTTCCGTTCTGGCAAAGGGGGAAACGAAGATCTCAAATTGTGCAGAAGAACCTGAAATTGTGTGGCTGTGCAGATTTCTCAGAAAAATGGGAGCAGAGATTTCAGGTGAGGGAACGGAGGAGATTCTGATAAGAGGAGTAAAGAAACTTTACAGTACGGTTATGCAGGTTCCGCCGGATCGGATCGTCACCGGAACTTATCTCTGTGCAGCTGCAGCAACAAGGGGGATTGTAGAAATTCAGAATCCTCCACAAGGCGAACTGAGTGCTTTCCTGGAAGTATATAGGAAAATGGGTGGACAATATGAATGGAAGAGTGGTAAACTAATAGCTGACGGACGTAAAGTATGTTTTCCTGTTCCAATGACAGAAACATCTGTGTATCCCGGATTTCCCACGGATCTGCAGTCACCTTTAATGGCGGTGCTTGCAACGGTTCAGGGAGAGAGCTGTATCTGTGAATCTGTATTTGAAGACCGTTTCAAGATAGCAGAGGAACTCAAAAAGATGGGCGCAGACATCAGAGTACAGGGAAAGAAAGCCTGGATCAGAGGTGCACCTTCTCTTAAGGGAAGCTATCTCAAAGCACAGGAACTTCGCGGTGGAGCTGCATTGGTGATCGCAGCACTTGCGGCAGAAGGAGAGTCCGTTGTAGAAGGATATTCATTTATACGCCGGGGCTACGAAAATATAGAACATGATATTTCAGCACTTGGCGGCAACATCAAAAAGGACACAGGAACTACGATATATGAAGACATCCAGTAATATCAGTACACGTAAATTGGTCATTGGCAGTGCGGCGATCACAGTGCTGGCTGCCGTTATTTTTTTCTTTGTTTTTTTTCAGGTAAATACAGTGGAGATCATGGGAAGTGAACATTATTCAGAGGATGAACTGAAGGAAAAAATCCTGAAAGGACCTCTGACATCAAATTCCGTACTGGCACCTTTGTTTTATGCAAAAGATGCGGCAGAAGATCTTCCTTATATTGAAAGCTTCAATGTCAGGCGATCTGGCAGGAATAAGCTTATTATCAGCGTAAAAGAAAAAAATGTGGTGGGGTGCATACCCTATCTGGACAGTTATGTTTATTTTGACCGTAATGGCTATTTTGTAGAGGGCAGTAAGACAAGAGATACAAAAGTTGCTTTTTTTGACGGGATCCAGGTCAAAAAAGTGGTTATGGAAGAAAAGCTTCCTATCAAGGAAATGGTTTTGAATACAGCAACTGCCCTTTCTACGATCTTTTCCAAAAATGATATGGTTCCGGATCATATTCTGTTTGATGATGATTATGAGATCAGCCTTATGTATGGAGATATCACTGTCCAGCTTGGGAAAGATCAGTATCTGGAAGATAAGATGACAAGAGCGATTGCGATTCTGCCTGAACTTTCCGGACAGAAAGGAATTCTCCATATGGAAAGTATCTCGCGCAGTTCCAAGGTTGTGACATTTGAGACTGAAGAGGAGGAGATCACAGCAGAAAACTGGACCGGAGGCTATGATGAGAATGGCGATTATACCGGTGATGGAGAATATGATGAAAATGGCAAGTATGTAGGTCCGAAGCCGGCGACAGCACTTGATACAGCGCTCGAGAGATGGGTCGGAGGCTATGATGAGGAAGGTGATTATACAGGAAGTGGTGAATACGACGCGGATCTGAATTATGTCGGACCAGCACCTACACAGGAAACGCTGGATGCATTCGGAGACTGGACCGGTGGTTATAATGAGTCCGGAGGATTTGACGGAGTGAGTGAATATGATGCGGATGGAAATTATGTAGGTCCAAGGCCGGATGAAACGGAAACTTCAGAAAATACGGAAGATTCTGACGGCTCGGAGGATGAGGAGGCGACGGGAGACTACTCTGAAAACGATTCCGAAAGTGATGATTCCGGCGAAGAATACGTTGCTTACGAGGAAGAAGAACAGTCCGCAGATGGCGAATAATCGTGAAAAAAGTATAAAAAAACAAAAATAGTAGTTGATTAATTCAAGAAAAAAATATATGATATATCTATATGTAGCTTGATATGACAATATCAGGGAGATAAAGGAGGAAGTACATTGTTAGAGATTATGTCAAATGAGGCCGAGTCTTCCGCCAAGATTATTGTAATTGGCGTAGGCGGAGCAGGAAATAATGCAGTAAACAGAATGGTGGAAGAGGCTATCGGAGGAGTAGAGTTTGTTGGTGTAAATACTGATAAACAGGCCTTGACACTTTGCAAAGCTCCAACAGTACTTCAGATTGGTGAAAAGATTACAAAGGGCCTTGGTGCAGGCGCACAGCCGGAAGTTGGTCAGAAGGCTGCCGAGGAGAGCATAGAAGAAGTTAAACAGTTAATGGAAGGCGCAGACATGGTATTTGTTACCTGTGGTATGGGTGGCGGCACCGGTACAGGTGCAGCACCGGTCATCGCGGCAGCAGCCAAAGAGATGGGAATCCTGACAGTTGGTGTTGTTACGAAGCCTTTCCGCTTTGAGGCAAAAACACGTATGAACAATGCTCTGTCCGGAATCGAAAATCTGAAGAAAGCTGTTGACACATTGATCGTTATTCCGAATGACAAGCTGTTAGAGATTGTAGATCGCCGCACAACTATGCCGGAAGCACTTCGCAAAGCAGATGAAGTTCTTCAGCAGGCTGTACAGGGAATTACAGACCTTATCAATCTTCCGGCACTGATCAACCTTGACTTTGCTGATGTTCAGACAGTTATGAGAGATAAGGGAATCGCACATATCGGTATCGGAGAGGCAAGAGGCGACGATAAGGCAATGGAGGCAGTTCAGCAGGCTGTATCTTCTCCGCTTCTTGAAACAACCATCAAGGGAGCTACTCATGTGATCATCAATATCTCAGGTGATATTTCTCTTATGGACGCAAACGATGCAGCAAGCTATGTGCAGGAGCTTACAGGTGAGGATTCAAATATCATCTTTGGTGCTATGTACGATGATTCTGTTGCAGATTATGCAAGAATCACAGTTATTGCAACAGGTCTTTCAGATCTTGAAGCCAAATCCACACCATTTGGCAGCAGAAGCAATACTACACCATTCAGCGTTCGCAGACCGGCAGCAGGCAGTACAGCAACTGCTCAGGCACAGCCGACAATGAGTATGCCGAGCTTTAATCTGCCGAATATGCAGACATCTGCTGCATTTAACAGTAAAATGCCGGCAAGTACTGTACAGAAGAAAGACATCCAGATTCCGGATTTCCTCAAAAACAGATAAAATATGACACACCAAAAGACGCTGTGAATTTTCACAGCGTCTTTTTTTGAGGTGAGATCAGCATTTGCAGGAAAAAGTATCGCATTTGGTCTCATTACATTCTCTGGCATGACATCCGGAAACCTTGATCGCAGAGGCAGTACATTTGCAGCAGTCATTGTAGGTGCATTCCTGTGCCTTGCAGTCGATGCTGATTTTTTCACAGCCGCAGTGATGCGCTTCGCTGTTCATGACAGAATCAGAGGAATTCCGGTCACGGAAACTTCTGCAGTTTGTCTCATCTGCATGGCGGGCACTTTCACCGGCGATCTCAATATTCCCTCTGGAACAGAGTTCATTTTCATTGTACATACATTTTGTGGCAGAACATTTCAGAATTGTCATAGTTTATTCCTCCTGGATTGTTTTGCGGACGACATGTCCGGTTTTCTGTAAAGACGTCAACAGCGTTAACAGTGATCAGTATATGCAAAAAAATAAAAAATATACAAAAACTGCTTGACTTTCCGAAGAAGGGATGGTATCTTAATACAGTACGTAAAGAAAACAAAGCAGAGTTTCACTCTCACCTCAGCGCACAATGGCTGCGACTCAGGTTTATATGCAGAGATATATGAAATGATCTTTGAGACGTTTCTGTATCACATGACATTTTTGTCATGTATCACTGGGTATAATAGAGTGTGGATTCTGTCCATGCTCTTTATTATTTTGCAGGAAACTGTAAAGTGGAATTTTAGAGGGTGACTGAGAGTCAGAGTATATCATTTATTCACAGGTATGGAGGTGTACTACAATTAGCAATTTAATGATTAACGAACAGATCAGAGACAGAGAGGTACGTCTGATTGGACCGGACGGAGCACAGCTTGGAATCATGTCAGCCAGAGACGCAATGGCTAAGGCACAGGAGGCAGGACTTGACCTCGTAAAGATCGCACCACAGGCAAAACCGCCGGTATGCAAGATCATTGACTACGGTAAATACCGTTATGAGCTCTCCCGCAAGGAAAAAGAAGCTAAGAAAAAACAGAAAACTATCGACATCAAGGAAGTACGTCTTTCACCAAATATTGATACAAATGACTTGAAGACCAAGGTCAATGCAGCAAGAAAATTCCTTTCAAAGGGCGACCGTGTGAAAGTTACACTTCGCTTCAGAGGAAGAGAGATGGCACACATGGCAAGCAGCAAACATGTCCTTGATGATTTTGCGGAGCTTCTTGCAGATGTTGCAACAGTGGAGAAAGCACCTAAGATTGAAGGAAGAAGCATGACCATGTTTCTCAGCGAAAAGCGTTAAGCAGTTACCAGAACATTATGCCGCCAGTGCATGAAACTGGTAATGTGAAATAAAAAACAGAACCACGAATCAAGGAGGAAATAACAATGCCTAAGATTAAAACTTGTAGAGCAG
>CAKRTP010000040.1 GCA_934402155.1 uncultured Blautia sp.
TCATAGATGCCGTCTGTCTGGATTACCTGATCAGTGGAGGTTTCCTGGTCTTCGTATGTAGTGTCTGTTTCGTCCGTGCTGTCATAATCGGCCGTATCATCAGCATTGTCTTCTGCCTGCGAACTGTCTTCTTCTGTGTCCGCAGTCTGATCCAGTGGTGTGATCACGATATTTTCTGCCGCGATCCCGGTTTTTCTCTTGATGATATCTTCAATCTGTGCTCTTTGGGCATCTTCAAGATCGGCCTTTGGAACGATCACATCCGCAGTCTCTCCTGTAAGATTTACCACAACATTTTCAAAGCCTTTTGCTTCAAGGAGCATTTCTGCAGCAGCTTCCTTTTCGGATACATCTGTCATCTCTACCATAGTGTTAATGGCGGTCTGTTTCTGGTCATCTGAAATATCCGCATTGTTGATGATTTCCTGCAGGTCAGCCTTGTTCTGTGAGCGCACCTGTTCACGGGAAAGCTTTGCCTGTGCCGCAAATCCGGATGCACCTGTCAGCACCGCCTCGCCCGGCGTTGTCGTGTCTTCTTCTGTATCGATAAGGCTGCTCTGGCTGTTTTCTTCCAGAAGTGCGCTTTCATCGGTAATATCATAGTCCACCTGATCCAGAATACTTGCACTGTCCGTGCTCGCTTCTTTATCCTTGAATCCCAGATCCACATCTGCAAAATTCAGGTATCCTGCCACTGCGATCAGGATTGCCAGTGAAGTGATGATTACCTGATTTCTTTTTACAATTTTTTTCACTTTACTCTCCTCATTTCATTTTCATTATTTTTATTTTATGGGCTTCAATCTGAAATAATGCCATCACTGCCTGCTGAATTTTCTGTACGATCACCGGATCTGATGCTCCCTGCGCAGAAATCAGAACTCCCCTGATCTCAGTTCCCTGCGAATTATAAATCCCCTGCTGCAAATCTGTCATCACCATCACTTTTACCTTGCCTACTCCTTCCACATTTTCCAGTATATTCTGAAGTTTAAGTTCAAGAGATGACTGTATTTCCTCTGTATTTTGCGTGCTGCCATCTGTCAGCAGCTTCGTCTGTGTACCATTGTTCTTTTTTGATACGGGAAGTGCGATCACCGACAGAAGAAGTCCCAGAAGCAGAATCACGATCCATTGCCGTTTATCCATCCCCTTCTGTAAAAATCCTGATATTCTGCTCTTCAATTCCGAAGCTCTGCCGGAGTTCATCTTTTATTCCCCTTTCTTGTCTGCTGTCCAGACTTTTTGTTGTTTTCACTACTACCGAAGTCGCTTCCCCTTCTATATTTACGATAACCTCCTGTATTTTTATTCCTGCATTTTCACATTTTTCTGCAATCTGATCAGAAATTTCTCTGCTGAATCCTTTCCGGATATAAAATCCCTGGAGATCCTGTGTTTCTTTCTGCACCAGGAAATCTGTCTCCCTCTCATAATACCCGGAAAAATCTCCGATCAGTTCCCTGCTGTTTTTCATGAACGAAAACAACGGTGTACACAGCATATAAATCAGCAGAAGTCCCATAAAAGAACGGATATATCTTTCATATTTTTTATCCGGCATAAGCTGCAGAACTGCCGTAAACAGGATATAAAACACTGCCAGCATCCGGATCCACTGATAAATTTCTGTCTTCATCTGATATTTCTCCCTTCTCATTTTCGACAGTAGAATTTTTATCGCTGAACTCCCGCCATCAATACCAGAAATGCCAGCATACACAGTACTTCTGCTGTAAAAAGAATCCGAAGGAGCAAAGCACAGCCTTCTCCCATTGTGCTTAAGGCGCTGACCATGCGTTTATCTGAAATTGGCTGTGAAACCGCCGCAAGAAATCTGTAAAAAAATGAAAGAATCCCATAATGCAGCATCGGTCCCACCCCGATCAGAACAAATACCACAAGAATTACAACACCAAGGCAGTTTCTTATCAGAACAGCACTCGTTACTACCAGTTCTGTAACCATATTTACCGCATTTCCCACTCCCGGAAGTGCACCTGCTGCCCTGCCCAGAAGACCACGTTTCAGAGAATCCATAACAGGTGCAACCAGGTTTCTGATAATCTGCAGCCCTGCCACTGCTGCAAGAAGGGTTTTTAATCCCCAGGAAATAGCTGTATTCAGAAATTCTGCCATTTTCCCAAGCATTTCTTCTTTTGAGAGAGAATTTACCAGACACAAAAGGACATATACGCCGGATGCCGGCAGTATCACTGTCACAAGCAGCCACTGAATAAGCCAGATCAGAATCAGTACCCCTTCATAAAAAACTGCTGCAGATGAAGCTCCCGCCGAAGCACAGACAGTTATATAGAATGCTGGGGCCAAACCTTTCATGATGTCTGTCATCCATGTTACTGTTTTTTCCAGTGACCGGCTCATTGTGGAAAAAGAATCCATCAGCAGTGTAAATACCAGAAGGTATACCACAAAAAAACTGATATCACCAATCTGTTCATTTTCAAAAACTGCTGCAAAACCGGAAAATACTGCTGCAAATAATATCAGCAGAAGTAATTTTACAAAAAGTCCTTTTTCCTGTTCCAGACGGTAAAATAAAAAACGGTACACAAATCCCTGTACCGCTTCTCCTGAAAATGCCTGTTCTCCTTTTGTCAGTCTGATGAGTGCTTCTTTCATGGAAAAACTGTCGTCTCCAAGAAGCTCGTCCAGCATTTTCTGCACATCTGTAAGTTCTATCTCCTGCAGCAATTCTTCTGTAATATCCGTTTCATCATAAGTCTGCTCCTTTTTTTCATCTCTCTGATCTTCTGCGACAGTTTTCTCTTCCTCATTCTGAAAATCCCTGTTATTTCCATAAACCTCTGCAACATATGTTCCTGTGTTTCCTATCCACAGTGCAACGAATAAAAACAGTATTCTTTTTCGAATCCGGTCTCCTGTATTTCCTCTCATGTCATAAATTCCTGTATCGTATCGAGAAGAGCCAGAAGAATCGGCATGCTCTGCACCAGAACAGACAGTCTGCAGAACAGTTCTATCTGTGCCGCTGTTGCCTGATGTCCTGCATCTTTACAGATTCCAGCCGAAAACTGCCCAATATAGGTGATCCCGATCATTTTGATCAGCGTCGTAAGATATTCCTGCTCCACCGGAAGGCTGTCTTTTAGTTTTCTGAGCGTCCCAAAAAGATATTCCAGTTTCCCCACTGCAAGTCCGAGTATCATGATCCCGATCCCCATAGTGATAAAAGCAGTATATTCCGGCCGGGTTTCTTTCAGAAAGAAACAGAGTATCACTCCACAGATACCCAGAAGAGAAATCTTTATAATGTCCATCTTTCCTCCTGTCTACAGCACAAACAGTTTCTGAATATCCTCAAACAATTCATAAATGTACGGCACGATCCAGAACAAAACTATAAGAAGTCCTGCAAGACTTACCAGGAATGCCTGTTCATCCCTTCCACTGTGTTTCAGAATCTGAGAGAGGATGGAAACCAGAATACCCACCGCCGCAATCTTAAAAATAATGGTGACTTCCACTCTTTCCCCCTCCCGTTCTTACCAAAACAATACTGCAAGCAAAATTCCTCCAAGGATTCCCAGGCTCTGACAGATTTTTTTCTGCTCCGGAAGTTTTTCTCTAAGTTTTCTCCGACGTTCTTCTGTTTCTGCTTCCAGAAGTTCGATCTGACATATCTGCTGCTCCCGGTCGAGATATCCAAGTCTTCTTCCCAGTGTCTGCAATATCCCAATTCCCTCTTCTTCATTCTTCTGAGCCCCGGCAAAATTCCTTTTTTGTATGCAGTGCTCCAGTATTTCTGCCAGATTGCTGCCGCCACTGTCTTCCATTTCCTGTGCCGCATCCAGAAGAATTTTTGAAAATGATCCTTCAATCTTTCCCGCAATCTCCCTGAACGCATGCGGAAGCGGACTGTTGCCGCTTCGGATTTCTCCTTTCAGAAAAAAAAGAATCTGAAGCAGAATCTCCAGATTTTTTTCTCTTTCTGTAAGTTCACGACTTCTGGCATACCCTGTTCCTGCTCCGCCGAGAATCAGCATCAGAGTCGCCGCAAGTTTCAGCATTCCCGCCCCTTTGCATCATAAATTCCTTTGATCTGACCAATCTGATCTCTGCCTCCCAGCACTATATATCTTTCAAACACCTCCATTTTTTTTAATTTCTGAAAAAATGGCTGGTTCAGGATATCCTCCACCGAATTCCCATGTGCTGTCGCAATAAGTCTGCATCCGCAGTGGATCACACTTTCCACTGCCCTGAAATCTTCTTCCTTACCAAGTTCATCCACTGCCACCACATCCGGTGACATCGACCTCACCAGCATCTGCATCCCTTCTGCTTTCGGGCAGGCATCCAGAATATCCGTACGCATTCCCAGATCATTCTGCGGAATTCCCTGCCAGCTTCCGGCAAGTTCACTTCTTTCATCCACCACCCCCACCGTCACGCCTGAGATATTTTTTCTGCCATTACTCAACTGCCGGATCACATCACGAAGAAGTGTTGTCTTGCCACATCTTGGCGGTGAAACGATCAGGGTATGTGCAATATGGTTTTTGCTTTGAATATATGGCATCACCGCATCTGCACATCCCGGAATCTGGTGAGAAAGCCGGACATTGATACAGGAAATATATTTCATGCCTCTGATCCTGTCTCCATTCAGGATCACTTTCCCGGTAACTCCGATCCGGTGTCCGCCCTGTACACTTATGTAGCCCTGCCGTATCTCATCTTCATACGCATACAGCGAATATCCGCTCACATATTCCAGCGTCTCCTTAAGATCCTGCCGTGTTACCAGATACGGCTCCTGTCCCTTTATCCGCAAAAAGCGTTCTCCTCCCGCATAAACCAGAAACACCGGCCGGCCAGCTCTGAGTCTGATCTCATAAAGCCTTTCATACTCCGGCCTGGCCTCTGCCAGAAGTCTGCGGATATTTCCTGCAAACAGATTCTGAATATTTTCCCTGTCGATCGTCCTCACCTCTTTACAGTTAATATATGTGGACAATCTGTTTTTAGTACCTCAATCAGATACAAAAAATCCGCATACACCAGCATGATCTGTTATGTATACGGATTTTTACTCTGCTTATGGCAGCTGTATCTCCTCATGCACCCACTGAAGCTCCAGCGGATCTCTTGACCAGACTGCACCGCTGTAGCCTTCTTCCATTTCCAGCATCATATAACACCCTTTGTCCATGGGAATCTTTCTGAGATCTTTTGACAGTCCCTCCCCGGTCCATTTGATATAGGCTTCTCTGAGTACCCACTGAGCAAAAAAAGCCTTTTCCAGCTGATCACTCTCAAGAATCTCACGTATCATATCTGGTGGAACCATTCTGGACAGCATTCGCTCGTAATTAACTTTTTTGTGTTCCTGCACATCAATTCCGACCTCTTCTCCGGCAATAATACACATTACATACTTTCCGGAATGAGTGATATTATAATGAATCCTGGGCTGCAGAGTCAGAAACGGTTTGCCGTGTTCACCCGCTGCTCTCGGTTCAAATGCAAGCTTCAGACCATATTCCTTATAAAGTCCTGCCGCAAGCAGTTTTTCTCCGATCATATGTCCCATATTTTTATGCAGATATTTCTCTGAAACTTCTGTAAAATAAATTACTGCCTTCATAACCCTGCCTCCTCCAGAAAACGGGAAGGCTCCCGTTTCTTCTCATGCTGCTGTCTCACGTAACACAGATCAAGTTCCTTTCTGGCACGAGTCATTCCCACATAAAAAAGACGTCTTTCTTCTTCGATCGCGGGCTCCAGAACTGCTTTTTTGTATGGCATACTGCCTTCATTTACATTCAGGATGTACACTCTGTCATATTCCAGTCCTTTGACACCATGAAGTGTCGAAATAAGTACGCCCTCTCTCTCCTGCTCCTGTTTTTTTGCCTGTTCTTCCAGCTTTCTGGTATACTCTTTTATGTAGTCTTCCCATTCCGTCAGGCTTCCCATGCCCTTTGTACTGTCAGTCAGACGGTCCAGAATCTCACTTAATTCTTCTGGTTTTATTTTACGATATTCCGCGTATTCCCGCAAGTATTCTTCGTATCCCATTCCCTTTCGGATGAAATTTATTGCCGCAAACGGCGAGAGGCCTTTCAATATCCGAAGATGTGTTTCCAATGTTGTCAGCCGATCGCACATCCAGTCCTTGTCCTTATAAAAATCCTTCAATTGCTCAAAGGATATGACAGGTGATAATGACACTGCATCTCGTGATATATACCGGTTCGGACGATTCATGAATTCTATAAAATTCTTTCTGCTCTCATCGCCTGACGCAAACCGCAGATATGCAAGAATATTTCTGCTTATCCAATGATGGAACAGATTGGGAAGCTTCTCTTTCATGTTAAAAGGCACCTGTCGTTCCATCAGTGCTCCAACCAGCCCCTCCGCTTCCTGATTTGTCCTAAGAAGAAGTGCCGTGTCTTCCAGATTTTCACCTCTCTCCATGCGCTCTCTAAGTTCTGATACCACCTGCAGATATTCTTCTCTCGGATTTTCAAATTCACGAAGCCTCACCGGATCTCCCTCCTGATTCGGTGTCTGTAACTGCTTCTGAAATCTTTTTTTGTTTATGCCTATCACCTGCATCGCCGAAGAAAGTATTCTTTTGCTGCATCGATAATTTACGTCCAGAGTTACTGTTTTTGCATTTGGATAATCCTTCGTAAAATTCAGCATGATCTCCGGTCTCGCTCCACGAAAGTGATAAATAGACTGATCATCATCACCGACAATAAACAAATTGTCCTGCGGTTTTGCCAGCAGTTTTACAATATCATACTGAAGCTGATTAATATCCTGGAATTCATCTACCAGAATATACTGAAATTTATTCTGCCACGCTGCAAGAATATCCTTCCTCTTGTCAAACAGATCATAACAGTACAGGATCATGTCATCAAAATCCAGTTTTCGTCTTGCCTGACAGATTTTGAGATATTCTTTGTAAATCTGACGAAAAACTTCATCCGGACAGCAGGATGAATAATAATATTCCAGGGAAATCCTGTTTCCTTTGACAACACTGATCTCCTTTGCAACTTCTTCCGAAAAATCGCCTTCTTCTGCAAGTTCCCCGCCATAATTCAATGCGAGTTCTCTTAAAATTGCGGATTTTTCTTCTTCTGCCAGAATATTAGCTGCTGTAAAGCCATATGCCTGTTTCAGTATTCCATAGAAAACACCATGGAATGTCCCAAATGTGATCGGCGTATATTCCTGTCCTGTAAAATCCAGAAAACGTTCTTTCATTTCCTTGGCCGCAGCCCTGGAAAAAGTCACTACCAGGATATTCGACGGAGATATCCCGCCTTCATTTGTCATATATGCAGTTCTTTCTACTATTACGGAGGTTTTCCCCGAACCGGGGCCTGCCAGGACCATCATCGGTCCTGACAGGTGGGCGATCGCCCTTTGCTGAGATGGATTACGTTTCATATATCTGCTGATCAGCTGAGTTTCTCAATAGCTGCTTTTACACGTTTCAGTGTTTCTTCTTTTCCAATGATCTCCATGATCTCAGTTGCTCCTGCCGGTGTCATCTGTTTTCCGGACACAGCAGTACGAAGCGGCCACATAACATAACCGTTCTTGTATCCTTTTTCTTTGACGAACGCACTTAAGGACGCAAACAGCGGGTCATTGGTGTACTCTTCCTGAGCCTCAAGAACAGGAAGAACTTCTTTGAGAACTGCCAGAGATGTCTCTTCATTTGTTTTCATTTTCTTGTGACAGTACATTGCAGAATCATATTCCGGTACTTCTTCAAAGAAGTCGATCAGTGCCGGAATATCCGGGAATGTCTCGATTCTTGTCTGAACCATTCCTGCGATCTTGTGGAAGTTATAGTCCCTCTTAAGGATCTGTTTCATATACGGAAGTGCTCTCTCATAAAATTCTTCCGGATCCATTTTCTTGATATATTCACCGTTCATCCAGCGAAGCTTGGTAATATCAAACACAGCCGGTGATTTGCTGATATGATGATAGTCAAATGCCTTAACAAGTTCCGGAAGAGAGAAGATTTCCTGATTATCCTGAGGACTCCATCCCAGAAGTGCCACAAAGTTGACGATTGCTTCTGTTACGAATCCCTGTTCCAGAAGATCCTCATAAGAAGAGTGTCCGGAACGCTTGGAAAGTTTCTGATGTTCTTCATTGGTGATCAGCGGACAGTGTACATAGACCGGGATCTCCCATCCAAACGCTTCATAAATACGGTTATATTTCGGTGCGGAAGAAAGATATTCGTTACCTCTGACAACATGTGTGATTCCCATCAAATGGTCATCTATAACATTTGCAAAATTGTATGTCGGATATCCGTCTGATTTGATCAGGATCAAATCTTCCATTTCTTCATTATTTACTGTAATATCTCCATAAATCACATCATGGAAAGTAGTAGTTCCCTCTGTCGGCATATTAAAACGGATAACATGCGGTTCTCCTGCATCCAGACGTCTCTGAACTTCCTCTTTGGAAAGGTGCAGACATCTCTTATCATAGATAGAAATTTCTTTGCCTGCAACCACGCGCTTCATGGATTCCAGTTCTTCCTGACCACAGAAACAGTAGTAAGCATCTCCCTGCTCAATCAGCTGCTGTGCATATTTGAGGTAGATTCCGGATGCCTGTCTCTCACTCTGCACATAAGGACCTACTCCGCCGTCTTTGTCCGGGCCCTCATCATGAAGCAGTCCTGTACCTGCCATGGTACGATAGATAATATCTACTGCACCTTCCACATAACGTTCCTGGTCTGTATCCTCGATTCGAAGGATAAAATCTCCATCCTCATGCTTTGCAATCAGGTATGCATACAGTGCTGTACGCAGATTTCCTACATGCATCCTGCCTGTCGGGCTCGGTGCAAATCTGGTTCTGATTTTTGTCATTTTTTATTTCCTGCCTTTCAAAAATGTAAAACCCCTGAGACATTTCTGCCTCAGGGAGTATTCTTGCAATTATGCCTCAATTCCTCTGCCTTTAAGATACTCGATTACGTCTCCCACTGTTTCCAGATCTGTCAGCTCTTCAGCAGGTATTTCAATGTTATACTCATCTTCCAGTGCCATAACCAGTTCAAACAGGTCAAGGGAATCCGCACCAAGATCATCCTTAAAAGAAGTGTCTGCTGTAATTTCGCTTTCTTCGCAGTTTAACTGTTCTGCGATCATTTTTTTCATTTCATTTAACATTGCTTTTCTCCTTTATCAAGTATGCTTTTTGTTGCTGTTCACTCTACTCATGGGATAATACTACCTGTGAACAGTTACTATTTTTTCACTACTTTGATGTGCAAAGTATATATTCTGGAAAACTATTTGTCAATAGATTTTCCATTATTTTAAAGCCCCCTTTCAGGGTCTTTAAATTTAATCTGCCGGGACACACTCAGCGCCAGTCCCATCTCTGACATGAGGAACATAATTGAGGTTCCTCCATAACTGATAAACGGCAGTGTAACACCTGTGTTGGGCATCAGATTTACCACAACTGCAATATTCAATATTACCTGCAGCGCAATATGTATAAAAATACCGCTGACTATCAGCGAGCCAAACAGATCCGGTGCATTTTGTGCAATAAAAAACAATCTGTAGAGAAGATATGCAAACAGCAGCAGCAGGATCACACCTCCTACAATCCCAAGCTCCTCACATATGATTGAAAAAATCATATCATTCTGTGCCTCGGGTACACTTCCAAGTTTCTGAATACTGTTTCCAAGACCTCTTCCAAGAAATCCTCCCGAACCTATCGCATAAAGTGCCTGTATTGTCTGATATGCCGCATCTCCTGTGGCATTTTCGGGATGAAGCCATGCAACGATTCGATTCAGTCGGAAATCATCTGTCTGCTGTACAGTCTGTCCGATTATAAGAACCCCTATCACGATCACAACTACTGCCACTCCTGCAATGATAAGAAAAATCCTCGTCTTGGGATGAGCCACAAAAACCATTCCTGCTGTGATACAGAAAATAATAATTGCAGTACTCAGGTTATCTGTACAGACATATGCAAGTAAGGCAAGAAAGGTTCCCATCCCCCCAAGAATCATACATGCCTTGAGAGAATTCATCTTCTTTCCCATGTGAACGATCATATAAGAAAGGCTGACGATCACGGCAATCTTTGCAATCTCTGCCGGCTGAAACTGGATCGGACCGATTTTAAGCCATCTTCTCGCACCGTTGGAGACTGTTCCCAGCGGAGTTCTTACCAGGATCATAGATACCGCTGCCACTGCATACAGAGCACCTGTAACTTTTGCCAGAATATGATAATCAAACATTGATATGAACAAAGCACCCGCGATACATACAAAACTGATCACTGCCTGCTTCTTGAAGAAATACATATCATCACCATATTTCAGTGTTGATGTGTATGCACTTGTACTGTAGAGCATGATCAGACCAAAACAAGTCAGAAGAATAATAGCTGCCACAAGACTGTAATCATAGTAATCCGGTTTCTCTATGAGCCTGGCTTTTAATATGCCTGCAGTTTTTGATTTACTTTGAGATTTATTTTTGTTTTTTTTCGAAACCTGCATATTTTTCTGCTGTTTCGTTTTTTCCATCTTACCACCTGATACTTTCTGTTATTGCATCTGTTCGGGAACATCTCTGTCATGAATCCATCTGCATTTCAGATGACCGAAAAATGATTCCTGTCAAACAGTTATTTATTACCTGTATTTCTTCTGCTATACAGTATAACAGACTCACTCTGCCTCCGCAAGCCAAAACAGGGGGAACAGCCTAAAACCGTTCCCCCTGAAAATATTACTTTTTACAATAATCTGGATTTCAGATTTATCAATCGTTATCAATTGCCTCTGTCTCAATGACAAATTTCACATTTCCATCCATCTTATCAGATTTACCTGAGAAGCTTGTATATGCGTTCTCATCAGAACGAAGTGCATCCAGACGATCCAGGATGTCCTGGAGATCCTCGTTTACTGCTTTATCGATTTTCTTGATTCCTTCATCGTTGAATTCTTTGGTTCCATCTGAAAGCTTCTTTGCTCCATCAGCAAGCTGCTTGATTCCGCTCTTAACCTGTGCACTTCCACTTACCAGAGTTCCTGTGCCGCCTGCAAGCTGCTGTGTACCACTTGCAAGCTGACTTGCTCCGCTGTTCAGTGTAGCACTGTTTGCAGAAAGCTTATCTGCTCCGCTTGTAAGAGCACTTGTTGCGCTGTTGATCTTGGAAGCACCGTTCTCAACCTGCTTGCTCGCACTTGTAAGCTTATTTGCTCCGTTTGTAAGAGTCTTTCCTGATTCCTGAAGCTGGCTTACACCATCTGTAAGCTGCTGATTGGAAGACTGCAGCTGTACTGCACCTGCTTTCAGCTGATCTGCTGATTCCTTTGCTGTCTCATATCCTGCCTTGAGCTGATCTGCGCCTGACTGAAGCTGCTTTGCACCTTCAGTCAGTTCTGTTAACTGATCTGTATCCATCAGCTTACCTACTTCCTGCTGAAGATCAGCAGTTCCCTGTTTCACTGCTGCTGAAGCTGTTGTGAGAGACATGCTTCCATCAGAACCACCTGCTCCGTTCTCGATCAGCTGATCTGCTGTTCCTTCCAGTACTTCATTGTTGGATACCAGATTCTTAAGTGCATCATTCACGCCATCAGCAAGCTGTTTTGCCTGATTGATCGGAGCTGCTGAATCTGTCTTCTGCATATCAGAAAGTCCGTCCTCGATCTCAGAAAGTCCTGACTGCAGCTGTGCAGCTGCACTGCTCTGACCACTCTGTCCGTTAATTGCATCCGCTGCTGCCTGTACCTGTGCTGCCTGATCAGAAAGACCTGATACCTGATCCGCATGAGCCTCAAGGCTGCTCACACCACCCTGTGCTGTTGCAACACCACCGGAAATTGCCCCTATCGCACTCTGTACTGCACCATTTACAGCTGCTGCAGTTGCTTCATCCATAGATGAAGTATCAATACTGCTCAAAATATCGATTGCAGATTCTGCACTTGCAAGTCCGCTGGAAATGGTTCCGGCATCTCCCTGAAGAGATGATCCGGCATCTGCTGCCGCACTTACCGCACTTGCAGCCGCACTCACCTGACCGGCTACCGAAGTATCTCCTGATGCTTCAATAGACTCTGCTGCTGCCATCGCTGTCTTAAGACCGCTTGCGATCTGATCCGCTTTAGATGTATCTTTACTGTCTGCCATATTTCCAAGCAGATCTGCAAGCTGCTGTGCCACATTCTGTGTAGCTGCGGTACCTTCTGCATAAGTCTTGACACTTCCTGCAAACTGAGATGTTCCCTGTGCATAAGCAGACACGCTGTCAGCATAATCATTGATCTGTTCAACAGTATCTGTAAGTCCTCCGACCAGACTTCCTGCTTTCTGTGCAAATGCACTGATTCCTTCAGCTGCTGTCTCGACTCCTTCAGCACTGGCCCCTACGCCTTCTACCAGTGTTCCGATTCCATCCACATACTGGGAAATTCCGTTTCCAAGCTGTGTCGCACCCTGTACATAAGCTTTTATTCCACTTCCAAGAGTGTTTGTTCCACTGACATAAGCTTTGGCACCCGCTGCCAGAGTGTTAACACCCTGATTATATTCTGTCAGGGAACTGGTCAGTGTTCCCACACCGGAAGTATACTGTTTTACACCGGAGGCAAGTGTGTCTGCTCCTGATGTATAAGATGCAACACCACTTTTAAGCGTTGCTGCTCCGCTGTTCAGCGTGCTTACACCGCTCTGCAGTGTTCCGATACCATCATCCAGCTCTTTATATTTGGTATTCAGTGTATCTGCACCATCTGACAGTTCCTGTGCACCATCAACCAGCTTTGTTGCCGCATCTGTCAGATCCTTGATAGAATCCTTCAGATCATCCAGCCCGTCAATATTATCTGTATCCAGTGAATCCAGAAGATCGGTCATTCCAAATGTAAATGTAGAACTCAGGCTGAAATCTGTGACATCTGCTTCCATTGTAAAACCTTCCGGAATATCAACATCAATATCCTTGTCAATACTCTTCAGATCCAGACTGTCTGCCAGTCCCGGCATTCCTACTCCGATCGCAATATTACGCTGACCGTCAGAAAGAATCTTGCCATTGTCGATTGTTACATTTGTGAAATTATCAACAGGAAGGATCATCGCTGTTGCCATTACAAATGGAGAATACATATTTGTATTTTTCTTGCCGACTTTTACTTTATTTACTGCATTATTTGTATATTTTACTTCAATCTTGAGATGACCGCTTTTACCTGCCAGTTCATCAGGTTTTACCTGCACACCATCCAGATAATAAGTAAGCTGTACAGATGCAGGGAGTTCTTTGTCTGTTGTTCCCTGATAGTAAATATCCTTATCCTCTGTATTCCAGGTCAGATCCTCTCCATCCTGTTCAAACGTTTCATCACCTTTTACATTCTTGATTCCCTTAAGTTCTGATACATCACTCAGATTTCCTGCAGAAGCTGAATCTTTCAGCCAGTCAGATACTGTGATTTCCTGTGGTGTACCGCTTGATGAAGCATTTACATATACAGTTTCCTGTTTTGAAACACTGCCGTCCGCAGCCAGTACCGGTATCGTTCCCATGACGATTGCCATTCCTGTTGCCAGAGACGCGGCTACTACTTTCTTTCTGTTTCTGTTCATATCCTTGACTCCTTTTCCAGCCTGTGGGCTTCATTCATTTTCATTGAGGTTTCATTTTTTATCCGGCAAAAAGCCTTTTGATGTATGAACTATAAGCGGATCAAACACCATAAACATTGCCGGAAGTACAAGTAATACAACGATCGTACTGATTACTGCACCTCTTGCAAGCAGTGTACAGATCGCACCGATCATATCTACCTTTGAATAAAGAGCTACTCCAAAGGTTGCTGCAAAGAAACTGCAGCCACTTACAATAATGGACTTCATGGAGAATTTATGTGCTATGGAGATAGCTTCCTTCTTTGTCTTGCCAAGATGACGCTGTTTCTGATAATTGCTGGTCATCAGAATCGCATAGTCAACAGTTGCTCCCAGCTGGATAGCTCCGATTACGATGCTTGCTACGAACGGAAGGGTTACTCCCTGATAATAAGGGATCGCCATATTTACAAAAATTGCAAATTCAATAACTGCCAGCAAAATGAAAGGCAGAGAAATCGATTTGAATACAAACAAAATGATCACAAAGATTGCTGCCATAGAAAGGATATTTACTCTCTGAAGGTCAACATCTGTTGTATCCTGAAGATCTTTCATCAGAGGAGCTTCTCCGATCACCATGGATTCCGGACTGAATTTTTTGACGATCTTCTGAATCTCATCCAGCTGCGCATTACATTCATCTGTTGCTGAAGAATACTCAGAGCAGATAAACTGTACTTCATAATTATCAGACTGAAGCATCTTTTTGACATTGGAAGGAATCATGGATTCCGGGAATGTCGGTCCGATCAGAGAATTCATTCCCAGAGACCATTTCACTCCGTCAACTTTCTCGATCTGATCCAGCATCTGTGTTTTCTCTTTGCTGTCCAGCCCGTTTTTCAGCAGTACCATATGGACAGTACTCATATC
>CAKRTP010000041.1 GCA_934402155.1 uncultured Blautia sp.
ATTCAGAACGGCCGGGAGGAAATGCAGCTGCGTTTCACCCGGCTGTTTTGATATACAGAGGAATCTGAATAAAGAAATCTTTGACAAATATATGAAGAATGAGTACAATAGCAGATATGTGAAAGGGGACTATGATATGGCAAACTGGGAAAACAATATCCGCAAAGTTGTTCCGTATACTCCGGGAGAGCAACCAGATCAGCCGGATATGATCAAACTGAACACAAATGAAAATCCATATCCGCCGGCACCGGGAGTAAGAGAAGTGCTTCGAGATATGGATACAGATACATTACGCCTTTATCCGGATCCGGCTGCACGTGATCTTGTACGTGCGATCGCCGATAATTATGGACTCCGTGACGATCAGGTATTTGTAGGAGTAGGATCTGATGATGTACTTGCAATGAGTTTTCTTACATTTTTTAACAGTGAGAAACCAATTCTGTTTCCAGATATTACATACTCTTTTTATGATGTATGGGCAGATCTTTTCAGGATTCCTTATGAGAGACCGGCACTGGATGAACATTTCCATATTCAAAAGGAAGATTATTTCAGAGAAAATGGAGGAATCATATTCCCAAATCCAAATGCACCTACAGGTGTGGTAATGCCGCTTTCTGATATTGAAGATATTGTGGCACATAATCAGGATGTGATCGTGATCGTGGATGAAGCGTATGTGGATTTTGGATCACAGTCGGCACTTCCGCTGATTGAGAAATATGAGAATCTGCTGATCGTTCAGACATTCTCCAAATCCAGATCTATGGCGGGAATGAGAATTGGCTTTGCAATGGGATCACCGAAACTGATCAAATACCTGAATGACGCAAAATACTCATTCAATTCCTACACGATGGACCGAACTGCTCTGGCAGCAGGTGTGGCAGCAGTCAAAGATCAGGAGTATTTCTGTGAAACCTGTCATAAAATTATAGAGACAAGAGAATGGACAAAGAAGGAACTGGTGAAACTGGGATTTTCCTTTGAAGATTCCAAAGCGAATTTTATTTTTGCATCACATGAGACCTGTCCCGCAGAGGAACTTTTCAAAGCACTGCGTGAACGTCACATCTATGTGAGATATTTCCCGGGCGGGCGGACAGGAAATCATCTTCGTATCACAGTGGGAACCAGAGAAGAGATGGAAACTTTCCTGGAATTCCTCAGAGAATATTTAAATAAATAAGGAGAAATTATAGTGGAAGTTTTAGTAAACTGGTTTACAGATACGCTCGGTCAGCATATATCAAGAGAAATGGTGATTTTCATTATTTCAATGATTCCGATTCTGGAGCTCAGAGGCGGGCTTCTGGCAGCATCGCTTCTTAAGGTTTCCATGGTTAAGGCAATACCGATCTGTATTATAGGAAATATTGTTCCTATTCCATTCATTCTGTTGTTTATCCGACAGATATTCAAGTGGCTCAAGAAGACAAAGCTTTTCCGTGGTCTTATCATAAAAATGGAAAATCGTGCAATGGGCAAAAGTGACCAGATCAAACGATATGAATTTCTGGGACTTTTGCTGTTTGTGGGGATTCCTCTTCCGGGAACAGGAGCCTGGACAGGTTCTCTGATCGCATCTCTTCTGGAAGTGGACATCAAAAAATCTTCAATAGCGATCTTCTGCGGGCTTATTATGGCAACTGTCATCATGTGTGTGGTTTCTTATGGAGTTGTCGGAAATCTGATACACTGAGATTTTTGAAATTGAAAAACAGAGGTTTTTTATGAGAGAAAAATATGAATCATTGTCATTGGCAACATTAAAAGATTTAGCAAAGGCAAGAGGTTTAAAGGGGATTTCCACTCTGAGAAAGCCGGAACTGATCGACCGTATGCTGCAGGAAGATGAAAAGGAAGCATCGGTTCAAAAAGAAATATCCCCTCAGGTACAGGAGAATGCACAGGCGGAGAGAATCCAGGAACCGGTAAGGGAACAGAGATATCCTGAACGCCAAAACGAAAGACCGGTGCGCCAGGAATTCCGTGTACGTGAGAAAGCACCCTCAGAGACAGCACAGCTTGACAGCGGAGAGAAGGCAAACGGCATACTGGAAGTACTTCCGGACGGATATGGATTTATCCGCTGTGCCAATTATCTTCCGGGAGAAAATGATATTTATGTTTCTCCTTCCCAGATCCGCCGTTTTAATCTGAAGACAGGTGATATTCTCAGGGGAAATATCAGGATCAAGACGCAGGGAGAGAAATTCAGTGCACTTCTTTATGTAGATTCGATCAATGGTTTTCATCCGAGTGAGGGACAGAGACGTTATAATTTCGAAGATATGACACCGATTTTTCCAAATGAGAAACTTCAGATGGAGCGCCCGGGCGGGACGGTTGCCATGCGTATTATGGATCTGCTGAGTCCGATCGGAAAAGGTCAGAGAGGTATGATCGTGTCTCCGCCGAAAGCCGGAAAGACAACTCTTCTCAAAGATGTGGCAAAATCTATCCTGAAAAACAGTCCGTCCATGCATCTGCTCATTCTTCTGATCGATGAGCGTCCGGAGGAAGTAACCGATATCAAAGAAGAAATCCAGGGAGATAACGTGGAGGTTATTTATTCTACATTTGATGAACTTCCGGAACATCACAGAAGAGTTTCTGAGATGGTTGTTGAGCGTGCACGCCGTCTTGTAGAACATAAGAAGGATGTTATGATCCTTCTTGATTCTATCACAAGACTTGCCAGAGCATACAATCTGTGTGTGACTCCGAGCGGAAGGACGCTCTCCGGTGGTCTGGATCCGGCCGCACTTCATATGCCAAAGAGATTTTTTGGTGCAGCCCGTAACATGAGAGAGGGCGGAAGCCTGACGATCCTTGCCACAGCACTTGTGGATACAGGAAGCAAGATGGACGATGTGATCTATGAAGAATTCAAAGGAACGGGAAATATGGAGCTTGTTCTTGACCGTAAGCTTCAGGAGAAGCGTGTATTCCCTGCAATCGACATCCAGAAGTCAGGTACCCGAAGAGAAGATCTTCTTCTGACCAAAGAAGAGCAGGAGACGGTATATAATATGCGCAGGGCTCTGAACAGTCTCAAGGCCGAGGATGCAGTAGAACAGATTTTGAATATGTTTTCAAAGACAAAAACCAATGCTGAATTTGTTCAAATGGCAAAAAAACAGAAATTTTTATAAATAGCTTGCATTTGTATATTCACTGTGTTATAATCAGAAAGCTGTGAAATAGTAAATTCGTCAAATTGATACGAATAGAAAATAGAACGAACATAGAGAGGTGAAAATCATGCGTGAAGGAATCCATCCGAACTACTATCAGGCAACTGTAACCTGCAACTGCGGAAATACATTCGTAACAGGATCTACTAAGAAAGATATCCACGTAGAAATCTGTTCTAAATGCCATCCATTCTACACAGGACAGCAGAAGGCAGCTCAGGCTCGCGGACGTATTGATAAGTTCAACAGAAAATACGGCTTAAACAAATAATCAGACAGAATAATGTAATGAGAGAACAGGTTGAGGTTGGGAAATCTCAACCTTTCTTTGCTTCTACGGACAAATGGAGTGAAATATGAAACCATCAAATATTGGCGGACAGGCGGTAATGGAAGGCATCATGATGCGCCATAAGGACAAATATGCAGTGGCAGTGCGCCGTCCGGACAAAGAAATAGAACTGAAAGTTGAAGATTACAAATGTACCTTCGGGAAGGGAGCTTTCTGGAAAAAGCCGATCATCCGAGGCGTGGTCAGTTTTGTGGACGGACTTGTAGTTGGAACAAAATGTCTCATGTATTCGGCTGAGATTGCCGGAGATGAGGAGGACGAGAAGGAAGCAGCCAGGAACGCGAAGCTTTCAGAAGAAGAACTTGCAGCAAAGAAACAAAAAGAAGCGAAGCAGTTTCAGTGGCTTCTGTACATAACCGTTGCGATTTCCATCGTCATATCTGTTGCAGCGTTTATGCTGCTGCCATATGCACTGGCAAGTCTTTTGCGTAAGGTCGGAGCATCTGAGTTTGGCGTGACAGTGGCGGAGGCTTTTGTGAAACTGGCACTGTTTCTCGGGTACATGTTTCTGATCTCAAGAATGAACGATATCCAGAGGACATTTATGTATCACGGTGCGGAGCATAAATGCATCAACTGCGTGGAACATGGCATGCCTCTGACTGTAGATAATGTAATGGCAAGTTCAAGACAGCACAGACGCTGCGGAACAAGTTTTTTGTTCCTGGTCATGCTGGTAAGTATCTGTCTGCATTTTGTGTTTGTGCTGGTGCCATTTTACTGGGTTCGTCTTCTGGGACGTCTTTTGATGGTGCCGATCGTGGCTGGTATTTCATTTGAACTGATCCAGTGGGCAGGAAGAACAGACAGTAAACTGGCAGATTTTTTCAGCAAACCTGGTCTGGCTATGCAGAAACTTACGACCAAAGAACCTACACCTGATATGGTAGAAGTTGCGATCAGGGCAGTAGAGGCAGTTTTTGACTGGAAACAATATCTGAAAGATGAATTCGGCTGGGAGCCGGACGAAGAAAAGGAGTAACTGTTCACGAGCGAACAGTAACGAGAATGAGGAAAACCATGCAGACATTTCATGAACTGTTGACAAAGGGAACGCAGCTGCTGGAGAGTGCGGGAATCGAAGAAGCCAGGCTGGATGCCTGGCTCCTTCTGGAGTATAAGGCAGATATCACCCGTGCCTGGTACTATGCACATCCTGAAGCAGAAGCAGGGGAGACACTGTCCTTTGAATATCTTGAATTATGCAGGAGGAGAGCAGAACATATCCCGCTGCAGCACCTGACACATCAGGCCTGTTTTATGGGATATGATTTTTATGTGGATGGCAGGGTTCTGGTGCCGAGGCAGGACACAGAGATCCTGGCTGAGGAAGCTCTGGCGCAGCTGAAAAAAGTCAGAAGTCCGAAGATTCTGGATATGTGTACAGGGTCAGGCTGTCTGCTTCTGAGTATTCTTATGGAAATACCGGATGCAGTCGGAATCGGTGTCGATATTTCGGAGGATGCACTTAAGGTAGCTGACAAAAACCGAAGAAATCTGAAGTTGGAAGAAAGAGCAGTTTTAGTAAAAAGTGACATGTTTTCAGGAAATTATTTTCAGAAAAACAGTGGAAATACATCCCTGGAATATGATATGCTTATTTCAAATCCACCTTATATACCTACGGCAGATATTCAGCAGCTGATGGAGGAAGTACGTTTTCATGATCCGATGCTGGCACTGGATGGACGGGAAGACGGTTTGTATTTTTACCGTAAGATCACGGAACAGGCCGGCAAATATCTGAAACCGGGTGGCTGGCTCATGTATGAGATCGGCTGTGAGCAGGGAGAAGACGTATCTGCGATCATGAGAGAGAACGGCTTTACAGATATAGCTGTAAAGAAAGATCTGGCCGGGCTTTGCAGGGTTGTAACAGGGAAAAAGTAAATACAGGAGAAACAGAATGTTTGATAAATTGGACGATCTGCTGATTCGTTTTGAGGAAGTCCTGAACGAACTGGGTGAACCGGGCGTGACGGATAATCAGGAACGTTTTCAGAGACTGATGAAAGAACAAAGTGATCTGCAGCCTATTGTAGACACTTATACAGAATACAAGAAAAACAAAGAAACTATCCAGGACAGTCTTTCCATGCTGGAGGAAGAGAAGGATGAGGATATGCGTGAAATGCTTAAGGAGGAACTTTCCGATGCAAAGAAACGCGTAGAAGAACTGGAACAGGAACTCAAGATCCTGCTTCTTCCGAAAGATCCGAACGACAGCAAGAATGTTATCGTGGAGATCCGTGCAGGTGCCGGCGGCGATGAGGCGGCGCTTTTTGCAGCAGAGATCTATCGTATGTATGTGAAATATGCAGAATCCAGAAGATGGAAGACAGAGATGATGAGTCTGAATGAGAACGGCATCGGTGGATTCAAGGAAGTTACCTTCATGATCCAGGGTCAGGGTGCCTATTCGCGACTCAAATATGAGAGTGGCGTACATCGCGTACAGCGTGTGCCGGAGACTGAATCCGGCGGACGTATCCATACATCGACCTGTACGGTGGCGATCATGCCGGAGGCAGAGGAGATCGATTTCCATCTGGATATGAATGACTGTAAATTTGATGTGTTCCGTGCGTCCGGTAATGGTGGACAGTGTGTCAATACCACAGACTCTGCTGTACGTCTGACGCATATTCCTACAGGAATCGTTATTTCCTGTCAGGATGAGAAGTCGCAGCTTAAGAATAAAGACAAAGCACTCAAGGTACTTCGTTCACGTCTGTATGAGATGGAGCTGGCAAAGCAGCATGATGCAGAGGCAGAAGCAAGAAGAAGCCAGATCGGAACGGGTGATCGTTCCGAAAAGATCCGTACCTACAATTTCCCACAGGGGCGTGTGACAGATCACAGGATCAAACTCACCCTGCATCGCCTGGAAAGCATTCTGGGAGGTGATCTGGATGAGATTATTGATAGCCTTATCGCAGCAGATCAGGCAGCAAAGTTAAGTTCATTAAATGAAGAAGAATAAAGGGAGGAAGCTAAAATGAAAAAAACCGCACTTGTAATCATGGCAGCCGGAATCGGAAGCCGTTTTGGAAAGGGAATCAAACAGCTCGCACCAGTAGGACCGAATGGTGAGATCATTATGGATTACTCTATTCATGATGCACTGGAGGCAGGATTTAATAAAGTTGTATTTATCATCCGTAAGGATCTGGAGGAAGAATTCCGCCGTGTGATCGGAGACAGAATCGAGAAGATCACAGAGGTTGCCTATGCATTCCAGTCTCTGGATGATCTTCCGGAGGGATTTGAGAAACCGGCAGACCGTACAAAACCGTGGGGAACAGGCCAGGCCGTTCTGGCTGCAAAAGCTGTTCTTGATGAGCCGTTTATGGTAATCAACGCAGATGATTACTATGGCAAAGAGGCTTATGTCAAAGTTCATGATTATCTGGTGCAGGAACAGCAGGAAGATGGCATCCATCATATCTGCATGGCCGGATTCCGTCTCGGAAATACCTTAAGTGATAACGGAAGTGTTACAAGAGGTATCTGCCATATCGAAGATGGTGCACTGGTTGGTGTCAAAGAGACACATAATATTTATAAGACAGCAGATGGTGCAGAAGAGAGAGATGACAACGGAAATGCAGAGAAGCTTGATGTTAAGAGTCTCGTTTCCATGAATATGTGGGGACTGACACCGGCGTTCATGGATACTCTGGAAAAAGGCTTCATTGAGTTTCTTGAGAACGTAGAAGAGGGAGACATCAAGAAAGAATATCTCCTTCCGGAAATGATCGACCGTCTGATCAAAGACGGCAAGGCAAAAGTAGATGTACTTGAAACAAAAGACACCTGGTTTGGTGTAACTTATCAGGAAGATAAAGCTTCTGTGACAGCGGCGTTCAAAAAACTTACAGAAGATGGAGTATATCCGGCACAGCTTTATAAATAATAGAATCAGGATCTAAGGAGAGCGACAGAAGATGGGTAAATATTTTGGAACAGATGGTTTTCGTGGAGAAGCAAATATACAGTTGACAGTAGATCATGCATTCAAGGTAGGCCGTTACATAGGGTGGTATTATGGCCGTGAGCATAAGGCAAAGATCGTGATCGGCAAGGACACAAGAAGAAGCAGTTATATGTTTGAATATGCACTGGTTGCAGGTCTGACTGCTTCAGGAGCAGACGCATATCTTCTCCATGTTACGACAACCCCGAGTGTCTCTTATGTTGTCCGCACAGAAGATTTTGACTGTGGTATCATGATCTCCGCAAGTCATAATCCGTTTTATGATAATGGAATCAAGCTTCTGAACGGAAACGGACAGAAGATCGAGGCAGAGATCGAGGCAAGGATTGAGGCTTACCTGGACGGCAGACTGGAAGAACTTCCGTATGCGACCAGAGAAGATATTGGACGCACAGTTGATTTCGCTTCCGGGCGTAACCGCTATATCGGATATCTGATCTCCATTCCAAGTCGTGACTTCAAAAACGTCAAAGTCGGACTGGACTGTTCCAATGGAAGCTCTTCTGCGATCGCAAAAAGTGTGTTTGATGCGCTGAGAGCAAAAACATACGTGATCAATAATGAGCCTGACGGAACAAATATCAACAAAAATTGTGGATCGACACATATTGAAGTTCTGCAGAAATATGTACAGGATAATGGACTGGATATCGGTTTTGCCTATGATGGCGATGCCGACCGCTGTATCGCAGTAGATCACAGGGGAAATATCATTGACGGAGACAAAATCCTGTATGTATGTGGTAAATTCCTCAAATCTCAGGGAAAACTGAATGGAAACACAGTGGTTACTACTGTCATGTCAAACATGGGTCTGTACAAAGCCCTCGAAAACAATGGAATCAACTATGAACAGACAGCAGTTGGTGACAAATATGTGGCAGAAAACATGACAGAAAATAATTACAGCATCGGTGGTGAACAGTCCGGTCATATCATTTTCAGCCGTTATGCAGCTACAGGAGACGGAATCCTTACTTCTCTTATGATCATGGAGGCCTGCATTGAGCAGAAAGCAACTCTCTGTGATCTGGCAAAAGAAATGGAAGTATATCCGCAGATCCTGAGAAATGTCCGCGTAGTCGACAAGAAGACAGCAAGAGAGAACCCGGCAGTTGTCAAGGCTGTAGAAGAAGCAGCAAGAGCACTGGGAACAGAAGGACGTATTCTTGTAAGAGAAAGTGGTACAGAGCCGCTGATCCGTGTAATGGTAGAGGCTGGTACAGAGGAAATCTGTGCAGAGCATGTGGATCATGTGGTACAGGTAATGGAAAAAGAAGGTTTGATCGTAGAAGAATGAGAAATAAAAAAATCATATGGATGCTGACAGCCGGTCTTGGGGCAGTGCTTCTGACCGGCTGTGGCGGGGAACAGAAAAAAACATATGAGCAGGCCAATACAGATCTGGAACAGGGCAATTATGATTATGCGCTGAGTGAATATCAGTCCTGTATTTCAGCAGGATATAAGCTTATGGATTCTTACAGAGGATCCGGCATCGTAAAGCTGCGTACAGGAGATTATCAGGGAGCCATAGATGATCTCACCAGCGCACTGAATGACGAAAAGGCCGGAAAATCCGACAAAAAAGATATTCTGGAATATCGTGCGGCAGCAGAACTCAAGGCAGAACTTTATGATCAGGCAATGGCTGACTGTCAGACACTTGCAGAAGAGTATTCCATGGATGCAAATAGTTATTATCTCACCGGCTGTACAGCGCTCGCGATGGATTCCTATGATGAGGCTTCAAAGAACTTTTCTGAAGCATATGGGGATACTTCCACCTATGAGATGGCTATACAGATTTATGAGGCATATCTGAGCCATGATATGGAAGCTGACGGAACCAGGTATCTGGAGGAAGCACTCAAGACAGAGGCAAAGACAGCAGAGGATTACTGCGAACGGGGAAGAGCTTATTATTATATGGATGACCCGGATAATGCCATGGCAGAACTGACACAGGCTGTTGACAAAGGAAGTACAGAGGCATTGCTGCTTCTTGGAATGGTATATCTGGATCAGGAAGACAGTTCCGGTGCCCGCAGTTTTTATCAGCAGTATATTGATGCTGGCGGAGAAAATCCTGCAAAGGGATATAATGGTCTGGCACTCTGCGATATTGCGGATGGAATTTATGACAGTGCTCTTGAGAATATCAGCCGGGGACTTGAAGATGCAGAATCAGATGAGATGAGAGATCTTCTTTTCAATGAGATTGTTGTTTATGAGAAACAGATGGATTTCACAACAGCACTTTCAAAGGCTTCGGCATATGTGGAGATGTTTCGGGATGACCAGGCTGCGGCAAAGGAACTTGTTTTTCTTCAGTCGCGCACGGGAAATATGCAGTCATCACAGACAGACAGTACAACAGACACATCCGACAGCGGCAGCGCAGAGGGTACAGCAGATGACAGCACAGATGAATCTTCTGAGGAGAACTGAGAATTATGCAGTTTTATGAATTTAAAGAAACCCAGGAGCGAGTGATCCTTATCGGAGTGCAGACAGAGGCCGGTGACGATGTGGAGGCTTCCCTTGATGAACTGGAGGAACTCGCGCAGACTGCCGGAGCAGAGACTGTGGCAAAGGTGATACAGAACAGAGAGGCTGTTCATCCGGGAACTTACATTGGAAAGGGCAAAATAGAAGAAGTAGCGGCACTTATGCGTGCACTGGATGCCAACGGAGTGATCTGTGATGATGAGCTTTCTCCTGCTCAGCTGAACAATCTGGAGCGGGAACTGGACTGTAAAGTCATGGACAGGACACTTCTGATCCTGGATATTTTTGCAGGGAGAGCAGTGTCCAGCGAAGGTAAGATCCAGGTAGAACTGGCGCAGCTCCGGTATCGGGCAGCGAGACTTGTCGGACTTCGGGAATCTCTGTCACGACTGGGCGGCGGTATTGGTACGAGAGGACCAGGTGAAAAGAAACTGGAGACGGACAGACGACTGATCCGTACCAGGATTTCCGCGCTCAAGGAAGATCTTTTGCAGGTAGAAAAGCACAGAGAGCTTATCAGGGGCAAACGTTCGAGAGGAAATCTCAAGACAGCTGCGATCGTCGGCTATACCAATGCGGGCAAATCCACACTTCTGAATACGCTGACAGGAGCCGGAATCCTTGCAGAGGACAAGCTTTTTGCCACACTGGATCCAACGACAAGAGTGCTTGAACTCAAGGATGGTCAGCAGATCCTGCTTACAGATACGGTAGGATTTATCCGTAAGCTGCCGCATCATCTGGTAGAGGCATTCAAAAGTACGCTGGAAGAGGCAAAATACGCAGATTATATTATACATGTTGTTGATGCATCGAATCCACAGGCTGAGCTTCAGATGTTTACCGTTTATGAGACATTGCGTGAACTGGGGGCCACCGGCAAAAAAATAATCACTCTTCTGAATAAGCAGGATCAGGTGTCCGGAAGCGGGATCCGTGATCTGAAGGCTGACTATACTGTGAAGTGTTCTGCACGTACAGGTGAAGGTCTGAACGAATTCAAAGAGGTTCTGACGAAACTTCTGGCGGAAGATCAGATTTATCTGGAAGAACTGTATCCGTACAGTGAGGCCGGCAAGATTCAGAAGATCCGTGAATTTGGAAGTCTTCTTTCGGAAGAATATCGTGAGGATGGAATTTTTGTCAAGGCTCGTGTGCCGGCAGAACTCTTTGTTTCAGTGATGCCAAAAGCCTGAAAACACAGGAAAAACAAGGGAAAATACGATACAGACGAAACACTATATAGTTGTGCAATGAGTAATAATGCACAATATATAGTGTTTTTTGCTTATTGACGCAATGGATATAGTTTGATACAATAGGTCTACAGCGCATGACAGGGAGGTATGGTGTAGCATGTTTGAAGTAGTGAAACGTGACGGAGAGATTGCGGATTTTCAGATGTCCAAGATCACTTCAGCCATTGACAAGGCATTTGATGCAAAAGAAAAAAATTACAGTAAGGATATGATAGATCTTCTTGGACTTCGTGTTACTGCAGATTTTCAGAACAAGATCCAAAATAACAAAGTAACAGTAGAAGACATCCAGGACAGTGTGGAGAATGTGCTGATCCAGGCTGGCTACAGTGATGTGGCAAAGGCCTATATCCTTTATCGTAAACAGAGAGAAAAAATCCGTAATATGAAGTCCACGATCCTCGACTACAAAGAAATCGTAGACAGCTATGTAAAGGTTGAGGACTGGCGTGTAAAAGAAAATTCAACAGTAACTTATTCTGTCGGAGGACTGATCTTAAGTAACTCCGGTGCAGTAACCGCAAATTACTGGCTTTCCGAGATATATGACAACGAAATTGCAGAGGCTCACAGAAACGCGGACATTCATATCCACGATCTGTCGATGCTGACAGGATACTGTGCAGGGTGGTCTCTGAAACAGCTGATCCAGGAAGGACTTGGCGGAATCGAGGGCAAGATCACTTCCGCACCGGCAAAGCATCTGAGTGTGCTTTGTAATCAGATGGTCAATTTCCTCGGAATTATGCAGAATGAGTGGGCCGGAGCGCAGGCATTTTCATCATTTGATACATACCTTGCTCCGTTTGTCAAGGCCGATGGACTTACTTATCCGGAAGTCAAAAAATGTATTGAATCTTTTATTTATGGTGTAAATACACCAAGCCGATGGGGAACTCAGGCACCGTTTTCCAATATCACACTGGACTGGACAGTTCCGGATGATCTTGCAGAACTTCCGGCTATCGTAGGCGGCAGGGAGATGGATTTCAAATACAAAGACTGCAAGAAAGAAATGGATATGGTCAACAGAGCCTTTATCGAGACAATGATCGAGGGTGATGCCAACGGAAGAGGTTTCCAGTATCCGATTCCTACCTATTCTATCACAAAGGATTTTGACTGGTCAGATACAGAAAACAACCGTCTGCTGTTTGAAA
Organism: uncultured Blautia sp.; assembly: GCA_934402155.1. Lineage (GTDB taxonomy): Bacteria > Bacillota > Clostridia > Lachnospirales > Lachnospiraceae > Blautia_A. The sequence continues at coordinate 12,486 of CAKRTP010000041.1, forward strand.
TGACAGCAAAATACGGTACACCGTATTTTTCAAACTATATCAACAGTGATATGAAGCCAAGTGATATCCGCAGTATGTGCTGCAGACTTCGTCTTGATCTTCGTGAACTCCGCAAGAAGAGCGGTGGATTTTTTGGTTCAGGAGAGAGTACAGGATCTGTGGGCGTTGTGACGATCAACATGCCGAGGATCGCATACCAGTCTTCCACACCTGAGGAATTTTACCGCAAACTGGATCGTCTGATGGATATTTCAGCAAGATCACTGCACATTAAACGAGAAGTGATCACGAAACTTCTGAATGAGGGACTGTATCCATACACAAAAAGATATCTGGGAAGTTTTGACAATCATTTTTCGACGATTGGTCTGGTGGGAATGAACGAAGCAGGACTGAATGCAAAATGGCTTGGCTGTGACATGACAGATGAGCGTACACAGAAATTCACAAAAGAAGTTCTGACACATATGCGAAACCGTCTTTCTGACTACCAGGAAGAATACCCGGGAGAACTCTTTAACCTGGAGGCAACTCCGGCAGAGTCCACCTCATATCGTCTGGCAAAGCATGACCGCAAACGCTGGCCGGATATCCGTACTGCAGGAAGTAAGGGCGATACACCGTATTACACCAACAGTTCTCATCTTCCGGTTGAATTCAGCTCAGATATTTTTGATGCTCTTGATATTCAGGATGAGCTTCAGACTCTGTATACATCAGGAACCGTATTCCATGGATTCCTCGGAGAGAAGCTTCCGGACTGGAAGGCAGCAGCAGCACTGGTTCGCAAGATCGCAGAGAATTACAGACTTCCGTATTATACGATCTCACCTACCTATTCTGTATGTAAGGAACATGGTTATCTGAGCGGAGAGCATTTTACCTGTCCGAAGTGCGGCAAGAAAGCAGAGGTTTACAGCCGTATCACAGGATATTACCGTCCGGTACAGAACTGGAATGATGGCAAGGCACAGGAGTACAAAAACCGTACATTATATGATGTGGCACATTCCACTCTCAAAAAAGTACACACCAGCATGGTAACGATGACAGAAGATGATGTCATGGTAGAGCCTGTAGAAACACATAAATATCTGTTCACTACAAGTACCTGTCCGAACTGCCGTATGGCAAAGAAGATGCTGGAAGGCGAGGAACTGGAGATCATTGATGCAGAGAAGAATCCGGAACTGGCGCGTCAGTTTGGAATCATGCAGGCACCGACTCTGGTCATCACAGACGGAGAGCATCTCAGGAAATATGTAAATGCATCCAATATCCAGAGATATGTGGATGAGGAAACCGAGTAAACAGGCACAAACTGCTGTGAGTGGAGTGGACAGCAACAAATTCAGACCGTCAGAAGTACAGTAAATACTTCTGACGGTTTACTTTTTTTATAAAGGTAGTATAATAAAAAAAGTTAGCAGCTATACATACAGAATGAGGAGAGAAAAAATGATAAAACAGAATATCGTATTTATCGAAAACAGGGCGGGAAGCCTTCAGAAAGTGACTGGCCTTCTCAAAGAAGCAGGAATCGACATTTATGGTTTTGCCTGCTTTGATGCACCGGAGTTTGCATTGTTTCGAATGGTGACAGACAAAGCCTCTGAGGCAGAAAAGATTCTTACGGAAAACGGATACATGAATCGTGTGACAGAGGTTATTGCAGTAGATATCAAGGATGAGGTTGGTGGTCTTAATGCGGTACTTCAGGTGCTTGGAGACTGCAATATAAATCTTGATTATATTTATACTTCCTATCACAGAGGAAGCAGTCTTCCGATCATGATCCTTCAGACCGATGATGTTTTTGTTACAGAGAATGTGCTGAATAACAATGGCTTCCATGTGCTGAATAGTCTGGAGGGCTGAGAGATATTATGAACAGCACAGCATTTAAGAGGGGACTGCATGACGGTGTTCCTATTGGACTTGGATATTTTGCAGTATCCTTTACTTTTGGCATGATGGCAGCGGCG
>CAKRTP010000042.1 GCA_934402155.1 uncultured Blautia sp.
AAGTCCTCCGGCACTAATTCCAGAAGCTGTTTTGCCTTGGAAGTCAGATAAATCTCATTTCCCTTCTTTTCCATCATAAAACTGTGAAACAGTTTCTCTATGATGTCAGCTCTGGTAGCTACCGTTCCAAGTCCGCCTGTCTCTCCCAGAGTCTTTGCGGCCTGCTTATCCTTTGTGGACAGATATTTCACCGGATTCTCCATTGCTGCAAGAAGTGCTGCCTCTGTAAAACGTGCCGGTGCTTTTGTTTTTCCGGAATTCATGTGTACCTGTGTGATACGAATTTTCTGGCCTTTTTCAAAAACAGGAAGCTTCTGATCCTTAAGTTTCTCCTCTTCTGTTTCTTCATCTTCCTGGAAGCCATCCTCATAAACTGCTTTCCATCCGGCACTCAGAACTGTTTTTCCATTTGCCGCAAAAGTATATCCTTTGCTCTGTCCTTCCATTGCAGTCTGCTCATATTCAAAAGGCGGATACAGAACACTCAGGAAACGTCTCACTACCATATCATAAATCCTGCGTTCCTCATTTGTCATGTGATCCAGCTGAACAAACTGCTCTGTCGGAATGATCGCGTGATGATCACTGACCTTTTTATCATCCACAAAACTTCCATTTGTACGGATCGGACTGCTCAGCAAAGTACCTGCCAGCTTCCTGTACGGACCTGTACCACAGGCTTTGAGCCTTTCTTTAATAGTCGGAACTACATCCTTTCCGATATAGCGTGAATCAGTTCTTGGATAAGTCAGGACCTTGTGGTTCTCATAAAGTCTCTGCATAATATTCAGTGTTTCCTTGGCAGAAAATCCATATTTCTGATTTGCCTCTCTCTGAAGAGTTGTGAGGTCGTAAAGCCCCGGTGCCATCGTCTTCTTTGGTTTTTTGACAACAGAAGTGATCTCTATCTGTCCATTCTGCACGTTCTCCAGAATCTCTTCCACACGTTCTTTCTGGAATGTACGGAAGCTTCCGCTTCTTGTATCTTTCCATGTCCACTGAACTTCCCCCGCCTGAACAGATATTCCATAATAATCCTTCGGCTTGAAGTTTCGAATTTCTTCCTCTCTCATTGCTATGATCGCAAGTGTCGGTGTCTGTACACGTCCACAGGAAAGCTGTGCATTATATTTGCAGGTAAGTGCCCGCGTTCCGTTAATTCCCACCAGCCAGTCCGCCTCAGCTCTTGCTACTGCCGCTCTGTACAGGTTGTTGTACTCTTTGCCATCTTTGAGATTCTTGAATCCATCCCTGATCGCCTTATCTGTCACGGATGAAATCCACAATCTTTTGATTGGTTTATGGCATCCTGATTTATCCAGTATCCATCTTGCAACAAGTTCCCCTTCTCTTCCGGCATCTGTCGCTATGATAATCTCTCCTATGTCCTTCCGAAAAAGCTGAGTCTTTACTGCCTGATATTGTTTGGATGTCTGACGGATGACCACAAGTTTCATTTTATCCGGTATCATAGGAAGTGTCTGCATATCCCATTTCATATACTTCTTATCATATTCTTCCGGATCTGCCAGAGTTACCAGATGTCCCAGTGCCCATGTCACTGCGTAATCTTTTCCTTCCAGAACTCCATTTCCTTTTTGATTACACTGAAGAACCCTTGCAATGTCTCTGGCGACAGAAGGTTTCTCCGCAATTACCAATGATTTCATTTATTCAAAATCCTCTCAGAAGTTTTTTCTGGTATTGAGTATAGCATACAATTATGTTTTGACCAAGAAAAAAGGAAGATTTTCATCTTCCCTTCTGAATATTTATTTACCTATCTTGTAACCCACGCCACGTACTGTCTCAATCAGATCTCCCGCACTTCCAAGTTTCTGTCGCAAAGTTCGAATATGTACATCCACAGTCCTGCTTTCACCATCAAACTCATATCCCCAGATCTGATTCAGAAGCTGTGTTCTGGAAAGTACCATTCCACTGTTTTTCAGCAGCAGACACAACATCTCATATTCCTTCAAAGTCAGACTGACCGGATCCTGATCTACTGTCACAATATGCTTCATCGGAGATACATAAAGATTCTCAAGACGATATTCCTCTGCTCCCTTGTCTTCTGCTCTCCGTAGTGCAGCCTTGATCCTGGAAATCAGTTCCATCATTCGGAACGGTTTTGGGATATAATCATCAGCACCGCTGTCCAATCCCATCACAACATCAAATTCACTGCCTTTAGCAGTAAGCATTATGATCGGAAGCTTTCTGGTATCAGGTCTTGTACGGAGTTTTTTCAGGATGGAAATACCATCTTCTTCGGGAAGCATCACATCTAACAGGATCAAAGAAGGAAGCTCTTTATCTATTTCTTTCCAGAATTGTGACGGACGCTCAAAACCCTTTGCCTCCATCCCCTGACTTTTCAGTGTATATACTACAAGTTCACGAATACTTTCATCATCTTCTACCAAGTAAATCATTTCTTTACCTCTCTGTCTTTCAATCTGCGTCTTAGTATACGTGGACTTCGTAAAATTTCCAGTCTTTTCTCTGTTAAATCTTTGTAAAGGGCAACTGCTGATTGTAAATTTTACCAAATAATGCTATCATAAAAAAAGAATCGATTTGGAGGATATTATGTATTATTTTATCGTAAATCCTAATTCCCGTTCAGGGAAGGGTGCTCTTATATGGAAAGACCTTCGAAAAACTCTTCGAGATAAGAACATATCTTATAAAGCAGTTTTTACCGAATATCGCGGCCATGCAGTCAAGCTGGCAGCATCTGTGACCGAAAATGCATCACCTGAGCATCCCGTCACGCTTATTGCAGTGGGTGGCGACGGTACAATTCAGGAAGTACTTTCCGGTGTCAGAAATCTGTCCTGTATTTATTTTGGTTACATTCCGACCGGATCGGGAAATGATTTCTGCCGCAGCATGAAGCTTCCTCAGGATCCCCATGAAGCACTGAACTGTGTCCTTGAGCAAAAACATATTGCATCTATGGATGTCCCTGTCATTTCCATCAACGGACATCAGAGTCATTTTGCGATCAGCTGCGGAATCGGATTTGATGCAGCCGTATGCCATGAAGTCAGTGTCACCCCTATGAAAAAAGTACTTAATCATTTTGGTCTCGGCAAACTTGTATATCTTTTTGTTGCCCTGAAGCAGCTTCTGTTTATGAAACCGCTTCCAATGACGCTCCAAATGGATAACAAACGTGTTCATCAGTTCCAGAAAGTATATTTTTCAGCAGTTATGAATCAGAAATACGAGGGCGGTGGTTTTAAATTCTGTCCCGCTGCTGATCCTTCTGACGGATATCTCGATGTGATCGTGATTGACGGACTTAGTAAGCTTAAAGTCCTCTTTTGCCTTCCAACTGCTTTTTTTGGAAAACATACCCATATTACAGGAATTCATATATTCCGCTGTAAAAATGTTGAAATTTTCAGTTCTGTCCCACTTGCTGTACATAAAGACGGAGAATCTGCAGGTATTCGAAAGACTTTTTCCGCTTCTATCGAAAAAGAACCTGTAAAGATTATTCTTCCATAATACTATAGTTGTTCCCGTGTGGCTGACAAAAAGGCTTTCGGCAAAATTTTTATATATTCCGCCGAAAGCCTTTTCTGTATTTTCACTTATTAATCTCAGTTAAATCCATAAAATTTCTGACATACCTTGTATGCCGCTACGAACATTTTTCTTCCGCTTTTTCCCGGAAGGTTTGCAGCACGTCCCAGAATGCTGTAACGAAGTTTATGATACAGCCAGCGATCCTGTTCCCGGATATATTCCATAAGTTCTTTCTTCTTGTCCAGTGCTTCCTGTGTTCCGGCACGCACCAGCATGATAGAAGAAACAGTTGTAATGATATCCAGATAGCTGAGCATATATTTCTTCAGATATTTATTATTGAACTGGCATCTGTGGAATGCATCTGCCATCAGCTTGTTTACTCTGATCTGCTGATCGATTCTTCTGATCATAACTTTTTCATTTACTGACTGATCATCTCTTCCGATAAAATAGCGATAAAAATTCACATCCAGATAATACATATTTTTGACATATGGAAGCGGTTCAAACGCAAACAGATTATCTACATAGAAAGTATGTTTCGGAAGTTCCAGTCCACATTCGTGAAGTAATTTGGTTCGATAGATCATCGAATGCATCAGGAGGTATTTTCCTCTTGACATATGCACACTGTTCCATTCAAAAATTTCATTTACAGGAAGACAATGTCTGTACTGCATAACTTTCTTTCTGGCAGCTCCCTGTTTCTCATATACAAAATTACTGATCAGAAGATCTACTGTCTTTGGTCCTCGAATCAGTTCTTCCAGCGTTTTAAGAATCTGATGATATGCTTCTTCATTTACCCAGTCATCGCTGTCTACTACTTTAAAATAAAGTCCTGTGGCATTCCGGATGCCTGCATTGACCGCTTCACCGTGACCGCCGTTTTCCTGATGGATTGCTTTGACAATTGTTGGATATTTCTCAGCATAGGCATCTGCGATCTCCGCTGTTCCGTCGGATGATCCGTCATTTACAACAAGAATCTCAACATCCTCTCCTCCGACAAGAAGAGAATCGATACATTTCTTCATATATGCTTCCGAGTTATAACAGGGAATTGCAATACTTAAAATCTTCATCGGTATTCCTCCTGATTTTTACACGCTTACGCGCTGCTTGCGTTTTATTCTTTGATATATTTTGTGTATACACTGAATGCTGATGGAATCGCATATTGTTTGTCTGACTGCTTTTTTTCGACAAAAATCAAATTTTTCTGATTATTGTCTTTCAGTGAAGAAACCTGGATCCTGTATGCTGTCATCCTCCATTCAATATGGGAAAATACATGTTTTGCATCCTGAAGAGCCTCAATATACAATGGTTCCAGATTCATTTCTTTAACTCTCTCCAGTACTTCATCTTTTGACAGATGTCCTTCCAAATTTGGAAATTCATACATTCCTGCAAGAAGCCCTCTCGATGGACGCCTGCGAATTGCGGTCTTCTCTCCATCCTGGATTATAAGAACTGTTCGTTCCTCCAGCTTTCTGGCTTTCTTCCGAGCCTTTACCGGAAATCTGTCTACAGTACTGTTCAGCCTTGCACTACAGCAAAATGCCACCGGACACAGATCGCATTTCGGCTCTCCATTCGGTACGCAGACTACTGCTCCCAGTTCCATTAATGCCTGATTAAAATCTCCCGGACATGTCTCCGGCATAATCTCCCTCAGCTGTTCTTCTATCTGACGCTTCACCGACTGCCTCATGATATCCCCGTCATTCTCTGTGATTCTGGTGATCACACGAAGTACATTTCCATCCACTGCCGGTACCGGAATATCGTAAGCAATTGATGCAATCGCACCTGCTGTATAGCTTCCAATCCCCTTAAGAGAACAAAGCAGCTCATAGGATACCGGAAGTATTCCATTATGTTCCTGCACAACTGTCTTCGCGGCAAGCTGCATATTCCGGACCCGGTTATAATATCCCAGTCCCTCCCACAGTTTGAGAAGTTTCTCCTCCGGGCACTTTGACAGTGCTTCGATATCCGGAAGTTCTTCGATAAATCTGTGAAAATATGGTTTTACAGCTTCTACCCTGGTCTGCTGCAGCATGATCTCAGATACCCAGGTGTAATAAGCATTATGTCTGTCTCTCCACGGAAGACTGCGTTTGTTTTGCCTGTACCATTCGATCAGTGGTTCTACAATATCATTCAGCATTCTTTTTTCCTATCTGATTTTTATGTGAAGTATCAGTGTATTACTGTTTATCAACACACAGTAACATGTTACTGTTCACAGCAACGTAACATCAGTATACCATAAATCCTGTTAAAAGACAGTTGATTTTTTGTATTTTAACATATAGAATAAGAATTAATATTATTGTTCACTTCGTTCACAGCAACCTGATGCGTGATCTTCGGCTGAACTGAGATAAATTCTCCTGAAAGGACTATATTATGGATAGTATTATTTTTGATGTTGATGGAACTTTGTGGGATTCCACTGCGATTATAGCAGAAGCCTGGGAACACTATCTCAGGACAGAAGAACAGCTCAATCTGCCTCTGAATGCCCAGCTTCTCTCTTCTATGTTTGGACAGACACTTCCTGATATTGCCAGACAGCTTTTTCCGGATATGCCCGAGGCCGAACAGCTCCGTCTTATCGATGGATGCTGTCAGGCAGAACATGATGCCCTTCGCAGAGAATGTGCCCCTCTGTACGAAGATCTGGAAAAAACACTTCAGCTTCTGTCTGCCAAATATCCTTTATACATCGTAAGTAATTGTCAGTCCGGATATATCGAAGTTTTTCTTGAATCTACCGGTTTCGGCAAATATTTTAAGGGGCATCTGTGCAATGGAGACAATGGACTGGACAAGGGTTCTAATATTGCCCTGATCGCCCGGACTTATAATATGAAATCTCCTGTCTATGTCGGCGACACCATGGGAGATTTTCTTTCCTGCCGCCAGGCGGGAGTTCCTTTTATTTTTGCTTCCTATGGGTTTGGCGATGTTCCTCAGCCCGACAAAATCATCCGGAAACCTATGGATCTTGTCAGCCTCTTCTGCTGAAAAGCGTGATTCTGGTCAGTGTAAGCTGACATATTCTTCTCAGAATCACTGCACATCCTCCGACTGAAATAAATCTATAAAAAAAGCGTGAAAACTCTTACGTTTCCACGCTTTTTTGTAACTATTATTTCTTCTTTGCAAGTTTATCTTTGGTATCAGGTGTTTTTGTACACTTGAGTTTCACATAAAATCCCAGTCCGACCATGATCACTACCAGCAATATAACGTAAGCAATCTTTGCCGCCAAACTCTCTGTATAAGAATCTATAAATGTCAGAATACCAATCAGAATCAAAGCAATTCCAGATCCCTTTGACATTTTTTCCTCGTCATACTTCGCCTTGCGAAGCTGCACGTCCCCGCCTTTCAAAAAAATATCGCCATGCCCTGTCAGAAGCATGATCCCTACGATCAGAGCTGCTCCTGCAAGCAAAAAATCAAATGATCTTCCCATTTTTCTCTCCTGTCATTCTTTAATAAAAACATACGATCGGAACATCATACTGGATCAGATCGTACAGCACTGCAGCATTCTCCGGCGGAAGATTTATACATCCATGAGATCCGTTTGTAAGATAAATATCGCCGCCAAACTCATCTCTCCAGTTTGCATCATGGAAACCAATACCTCCATCAAATGGCATCCAGTATTGTACCGGCTGCTCATAATAACCAGGTTCTCCTTTCTGGCCACCTCTCAGGACATCCGGACTCTTCTTGTAATACAAAGTAAAGATACCGGAATGTGTCTGACGATCTGCATAACTCATGTTTCCAGAGACGAAATCGGATTCAAAAATATCTGAACCACCCTGATAATAATACATATGCTGTTCACTTAAATCTACTTCAATGTAGGTATTGCCCAGATCATTTACACCATAGGCATTGGCAGTCTGTGAATAAATCGGCTCTCTGCTTGTCTGTGTTCCCGACTGGATTTCCTGACTCAGCTGAGCCGCTTCTGCTGCCTGATCAATCTTCCATCCATATACAGAGCTGGAAACATATACTGTTCTTCCGCTTGTTGTCTGGAATTCTCTCTCTGTTCCTACTGTATCATACGTTGCTGCAAGCTGGGCAACATATTCTGCCACATGCTGCTGGAAAGAATTATCGTCCCATATCAGCTGTCCTTTTTCGTCAAACTGCAGCCAGTCTTTGATCGTATTTCCATCCAGTGTCGTAGTCTGATCACCAAACGTGTACGTAATGCTTGCTTTTGTATAATTGTTGCATGCCTCAAGTGCTGACTGGAGTTCCGGATCATCCTGTGTCACTTCTGCTGACACATATGCTTCCGGTGTATCGCTGAAATCTATGCTGGACTGCCTGGATGCTACTGCCGCATCAAGCACTTTGTATGCTTCTTTGATATTAAGTTTGCTGCCTTCTGTTTCAGGGACGATCACAAAGGCATTATTCTGAAATGCCACATATGCATTCTCCGGCTCTGTCTGATTCTCAGCCTGTGCACAATTCAATGATTTCAGCTGTTCCTGAAGAAGAGTCTTGTTATATCCCACATTCTCAGATACGCTGTAGCTCTTCTGCTCATAAAGCCCCCTGATCCATTCATATGGCTTCTGTGCCTTAAGAAGCTGAAGGATTTCTCCTGTGGACATGTATTTATAATCAATGTCCTCTCCTTTGATCGTCTGTGCAGCTATATTTCTGGAAGAAACCTCTATGGAATACTCACTCAGTTTCTCCCTCATGAGTTCTTCCACCTCATACGCTGTCTTCCGAGAACATTCTATGCCATTGATCCAGGTTCCTTCAAAGAAGCGGTCTGCAAAATAGTAACTGATTCCTCCATAAGCACAGCCACCCAGAACTACTATCATCAGCACTACAAGCCCAAAAATCTTCAGTCCTTTGTGTTTCCCTGGCTGTTTCGGCTCTGAAGTATATGTCGGAACCTGCGGTTTTTCAGCCTTCTTAGGTAACTTTTGATTCTGTGGATAAGGTGTCTGCTGTTTCTTCTCAGTCTTTGTCCCGGCAGTCGGCGAGGTATTGTTTTTCCTCTCAAACTCCTCCAGCGGAACATAAATAACCGGACCTGGTCTTGCCGATTTACGCCTGTTTCGAACTACCGGAACTTCTTCCCCTGCATCCTCTTCCGGTTCTTCTTCTGATTCTTCATATGCTTCTTCTGATCCGGAATCTCCATCTGAATAATCCTGCATCTCTATTGTCGTATTATATTCTCGTGGTGCTTCCTGATCCTCAGGATCTTCATAATCCACTTCTATATCATCAAACTCATCCTCGTCATCGTCCAGGATTTTGTCCAATGCTGCATTGATCTTATCTTCAATGTTTATATTCTCTTCCGATGCACCTCTATCATCTTCCGACAATCTCCCCTTTTTTTCTTCGCTACTCATTATATACTCTCCTCGAATATGTCTCAGACCATCATCGGTAACTTTGAGGATTCCTGTATGCCAACATGACTATTGTCAGCATAGCACCTGTTATCAGCAGCGGCTACCGATTCTCCCTCTCACTGCTGTCATTTTTCTGTAACGCTTCCATTATAACATACTTCTGGCTTTTTGCACCTTAATTTCCATCTTTTTTTCAGTTAAAACTGAACTAATATAAAACCGCAGAATGCATTCTGCATCCTGCGGCTCAAATACTTCTGCTGATCCTGATTATTTCTCAACCAGAAGGCTTTCTCCTGTCATATCTGCCGGCTGTTCCATTCCCATTAACTGAATCAGTGTAGGAATGATATCTGCCAGACATCCATTCTCTCTCAGAGTGTATTTCGGATCTGCGTTTACAAGAATAAACGGAACTGGATTTGTTGTATGTGCTGTCCACGGTTCGCCTGTCTCATAGTCGATGAGCTGTTCCGCATTTCCATGGTCTGCGCATATAAACATCTGTCCATCTACTTCTTTGAGAGCTTCTACTGCTCTTCCAACACAACCATCTACTGTCTCGATTGCCTTGACTGCTGCAGCCTGAACACCTGTATGTCCTACCATATCCGGGTTTGCAAAGTTGATGATGATCACATCGTATTTATCAGATTTGATCGCATCTACCAGTTTGTCACATACTGCCGGTGCGCTCATTTCCGGCTGAAGATCATAGGTAGCAACCTTCGGAGATTTGACAAGAATTCTGTCCTCTCCCTTGTTCGGCTCCTCAACACCACCGTTAAAGAAGAATGTTACATGAGCATATTTCTCAGTTTCAGCGATACGAACCTGAGTCATGTCATGTGCTGCAAGATATTCACCAAATGTATTCTTAAGCTGAACCTTGTGGAATGCAACCAGTTTGTTCTGGATTGTTTCGTCATAATCTGTAAAGCATACATAAGTCAGATCCAGCTTCTTGGCTCTCTCAAATCCCTTGAATTCATCATCACAGAATGCTCTGGTGATCTCACGTGCACGGTCAGGACGGAAGTTAAAGAATACTACAGAATCTTTATCCTGAATTGTTGCAACCGGCTTGCCGTCTTTCTCGATAACTGTAGGAAGAACAAATTCATCTGTCTTGTCATCATCGTAAGATGCCTGAACTGCTGCAGCTGCATCTGTGCCTTTGACACCCTCGCCTGCTGTCAGTGCCTTGTATGCAAGTTCTACTCGATCCCAGCGGTTATCTCGATCCATTGCATAATAACGTCCGGAAACAACAGCAATTTCACCAACACCGATCTCTTTCATTTTGGATTCCAGCTGTTCAACAAACTCTTTACCTGATGCCGGAGGTGTATCACGTCCATCAAGGAAGCAGTGTACATAAACCTTATTCAGTCCCTCTCTCTTCGCCATCTCAAGGAGTGCATAGAGATGAGTATTATGGCTGTGTACACCACCATCAGAAAGAAGTCCCATAAAATGGATAGCTGAATCATTTTCTTTCGCATTCTTCATTGCTGTAAGAAGTGCTTCGTTTTTGAAGAAATCTCCATCATTGATTTCCTTGGTGATTCTGGTAAGTTCCTGATATACGATGCGTCCTGCACCCATATTCATATGTCCTACCTCAGAGTTACCCATCTGTCCGTCCGGAAGACCTACTGCAAGTCCACTGGCATTTCCCTTAACAAATGGATATTCTTCCATTAATTTATCCATAACAGGAGTTTTTGCTTCGTAGATCGCATTTCCCTCATGTTTGTCATTCAGTCCATAACCATCCAGGATCATTAAAACGGTTGGTTTTTTGCTCATAATCTTCTCCTTTATTGTATAAATTTCTCTGCTTTACCGCAGAATACATCTACATGTTTCTTCCTATTATATACTACCAAAAATTCAGATTTTTTCAAGGATTTTATCGGAAAAGCTCTGTGACAGGAACGGTATTTTTTCTCTGCCTGTCAGATGAAGCTGTTCCAACCATCCTCCAAACAGTGATATCAGAAGTTCCTGCATCATTTCTCTTGATTCTGGTGCGAAATTCTCAATACGCTTCAACATAGCAGTAAAACTTTTGAGACCTCCGTCCTGAACTTCGCTCAGATTTTCATAACCGGATGCCTCAATTGCCGCAAACAGATCTTCTATCAGAATCTTTCTCTGCTCTACGTTCATACCGTCGATCCACTTATGCAGAATCTGAATAAAAGTCTCTGCACGTTTACTCAATTCTTCTTTTCTGATAAAATGTGCTCCTTTTATCTCCCACGAAAACCCATCATGCTGTATGAGCCCCTTATTGGAACTTGAAACAATAACCGGCTCCTTAGCATGTTCCAGAAGTGTCCCAATAATAGAATACTGAGGAATAATTCTTGTAATTTTCGGAAGAAGCAGCTGTGTCTCCGGAAGCTTCAGAAACTCTTCTGAAAAACCAGGCCCATCATTAGAATATATCTGCAGAATCCGCGGATGTATCTCCGAACATTTTACTGCTCCGTAAACAGCAAGATTTCCTCCTTTGGAATGACCGCCAATACGGAACATCCTCTGTGAACTCTCCGCTGTTTTTCGCAAATACTCCACTGCCCGCTGCTGAGCCGGAACTACTCCTGTACTTAAATTAAAATCCTCTTTCCAGCCAATGATCGTATCATCCGTTCCACGAAAAGAAATATAAGAAGATCCATCGTCCAGAAGGATTTCCACGGCTGAAAACTGCTGTGCTTCACTTGCTACGATTTCATTCACATAATTACGGATCACACACGTTCCAAAACGTTCTGTCTTTGCCATTTCGAACATCATAAACGGTGCAAATCGAATAAAAGATTTATCTTTTTTTAATTCTTCTGCTGTATGAAGCTGCAGAAATTTTTCTGTGAGTGCTTTAATCTCTATTCCTTCTGTGCTGGCCGCCTCCGGCAGTCCATCCAGATTGATATAGGAAAAACAGGCCAGGATCAGATTATCCACTTCATTAAATTCCGACTGTGCAAAGGAAAGATCACCTCGCCATTCGATATAATCCATGATATTCCCCATACAACATACTCCTTACATTCATATACTTCGCTGCATAATTCTATATCAGCCAATAGTAATTTTATTCACCGTAAACGCGAAGCATACTGCTGATCTTACGCACAGAACTTCTTCCACTCAGTTCTTCCATTGCTGTGCGGAAATCACCCTCACGGACTTTTGCCGTGATCACAACAACTTCTGCGCTGTCCTGTGCGCGGGCAGCTTTCTGAATGATCTGTGCTACACTGACACCATATTTTGCAAATACGGCAGTCATCTCTGCAAGAACACCACAACGGTCTTCTACAAGCAGACGCATAAAGTAACGATTATGCGTATCTGCCATTTTCTTTACAGGAAGTTCTTTGTAACAGGTACATCCGATACGCCCACAGCAGCCTGCCTTGATATTTCTTGCAATGTCAAACAGATCACCGACAACAGCACTTGCTGTCGGCAGTTCTCCGGCTCCACGTCCATAGAACATTGCATTTTCAACTGCATCACCATTTACAAAAACAGCATTATAGGAATCATTTACGCTTGCAAGCGGATGATTGCTTGGAATAAGCATCGGGCAAACATATGCTTCGATTCCTTCTTCTGTATTCTTTGCCACTCCAAGAAGTTTTATGTCACAACCCATTTCTTTTGCGTATTTAATGTCTTTTGATGTGATTCTGGTGATTCCTTCAGTATATACATCATCAAAAACAACCCTGGAATTGAATGCTACTGAAGACAGAATCGCCACTTTACGTCCAGCGTCAAGCCCCTCGATATCTGCTGTCGGATCTGCCTCTGCGTAGCCAAGATCTGTAGCCAGTGCCAGTGCATCCTTAAATTCCATACCATCCTGTGTCATCTTCGTGAGAATAAAGTTGGTAGTTCCATTGACAATTCCCATAACTTCAGCCATATGATTTCCGGCCAGACATTCTTTGAGCGGGCGAATGATCGGAATTCCACCTGCGACTGCTGCCTCAAAAAGGAAATCCACATGATGTGCTTCTGCTGCATCAAGAAGTTCCTTGCCATGAACAGCAATAAGATCTTTATTTGCAGAGACCACATGCTTTCCTGCATTCAGAGCTGATAAGATATAAGTTCTTGCCGGCTCAATACCTCCGATCAGTTCAATCACAATATCGATCTCTGGATCATTTACAATATCATCCCAGCTGTTGGTCAGAATCTCAGGATTCTCAACCTTGGATGCTGCTTTTTCCAGATTACGCACCAGAATCTTAGTGATTTCTATTTCACTTCCGATTTTCAGAATCATTTCTTCTTTCTGGCCTTTCAGCACCTTATAAACACCTGTTCCTACTGTACCCATACCCAGAAGGGCTGCGCGAATCACTTTTTTTTCCATTGGAATGGCTCCTTTCTCCTCGTCCCTGCTTTTCAGGGATTATTGCAACACTATTTGTTAATAGTATGGCAGAAAAAGGAATTTGTCAAGCACGGACATTTGTGCGCGTCAAAAAAGCCAGATATTTCTTACCAATCTGTAAAAAATATCTGGCTCTGTAAATTTATCGTTTAATTATTTGTAGCAAACGATCTTTCCGAAGTCTGGTTTGAGGGATGCTCCACCAACAAGACCTCCGTCGATATCAGCCATAGCAAACAGCTCTGCTGCATTTCCTGCATTTACAGATCCGCCGTACTGAATACGGATAGCTTCTGCTGTATCTGTATCATAGATTTCAGCTACGCACTCACGGATACCTTTGCAGATTTCCTGAGCCTGCTCACTTGTAGCAGTTTTGCCTGTTCCGATAGCCCAGATTGGCTCATAAGCGATAACCATAGTTTTAGCCTGGTCTGCTGTTACGTTCTGAAGACCAACTTTAACCTGCTGACGGATCCAGTCCATAGTGATTCCCTGTTCTCTCTGCTCAAGAGATTCTCCACAGCACATGATTGGTGTGATACCATGCTCAAATGCTTTAAGGACTTTCTTGTTAACGTCTTCGTTTGTCTCTCCGAAGTAATCTCTTCTCTCAGAATGTCCAAGGATAACATATTTAACACCAGCGTCAACCAGCATAGCCGGAGCGATCTCGCCTGTGTATGCGCCTTTTTCTTCGAAGTACATATTCTCTGCTGCTACTTCAATGTTTGTTCCTTTGCATGCTTCAACAACCGGAACGATGTCGATTGCCGGAACACC
>CAKRTP010000043.1 GCA_934402155.1 uncultured Blautia sp.
CTTGCACTCCGTACATGCCAATGTAATCTTAACGCGCACAACTTCCACCTCCAGTGTTTTCATTTGCGTGAGTCTTTAATTTATTTTTTGCATAAAAAAAAGACCTAACTTCCATGTCGCCCGTCTATTTTAGCACACATTTTATATAGAAGTCAAGTGTTTTGCTTTCTTTTTATAGAAGTATTTCTTATGAATAAGTTTTCTCTTGTCAATGCTCAGTTCGTAGTGTATGATAAAAAAGGTCGAATGCCCTCAGTTTTCTGGGGGTGTAATTTTATAAAAAACAAATATAGGAGCGGATTTTATGTTTAATCGATTCAGGGATGACTTGAAGAAGTATTGGAAGTACGCAATCTATTCTTCCAAGGCTCAGTTAAAATCCGAAATAGCCAATTCCTATCTGAACTGGCTCTGGTGGATACTGGATCCTCTTTGCTTTATGCTGATCTACGTGTTCATGTTCGGATATGTTTTCAAGTCCAAACTACAGTACTTTGCAATTTTCATCTTTATCGGTATCACTCTGTGGGATTTCTTTAATAAATCTCTTCTCCAGAGTGTTAAAGTAATTAAATCAAACAAGCCGATCGTATCTAAAGTATATATACCTAAATTCATCCTGATCTTCGTCAAAATGGGAGTAAACGGTTTCAAGATGTTCATTTCTCTTCTGATCGTTGTTGCCATGATGATCGTATGGAGGGTTCCGGTAACCTGGAATGTACTGTATTTCATTCCAATCCTGATGACACTGGTCGTTATCGTATTTGGGTTTTCCTGTTTTCTCCTTCACTATGGAGTATTTGTAGAGGACCTTTCCAATGTACTGAACATCGCGCTACGTTTTCTGTTTTATCTTACCGGTGTATTCTGGAATATCATGGACAGACTTCCAGCGCCTTACAATAAGTATATCGGAAGAGGAAACCCGATCGCATTTTTGATAACTTCAACCCGTGACTGCCTGATCTATGGCAAAACACCTCACAGGAAGCTTCTTCTCCTGTGGTTTATCATCGGACTTGTCATCAGCATCTTCGGCGTGCGCAAAATCTACAAGAACGAAAACAGTTATGTAAAGGTGATATAATTAATATGGAAGAAAAACATGCTATCGAGGTCACAGATCTGGTCATCAGCTACCAGAATCTCAAAAAGACTTCTATCAAAAAAAACCTGCTGCACTTCCGCCGCCAGAAGGCTGACCGTTTTGTAGCTGTAAAGGGAATCTCCTTCTAC
The DNA here is from genome assembly GCA_934402155.1 of uncultured Blautia sp. Classification (GTDB taxonomy): domain Bacteria; phylum Bacillota; class Clostridia; order Lachnospirales; family Lachnospiraceae; genus Blautia_A. The sequence goes on from CAKRTP010000043.1 coordinate 1,240, forward strand.
GTTCGAGAGGGTGAGATTCTTGGAATCATTGGTAAGAACGGATGTGGTAAATCCACAACATTGAATGCCCTGGCCGGCATCTTTTCTCCAGACAGCGGAACGATTGATCTCAAGGGACATTCTATTTCCCTTCTGTCTATCGGTGTTGGTTTCCAGCGTGAGATGACAGGAAGAGAAAACATTATCCTTTCAGGTATGCTTCTCGGATTCTCTGAGGAAGAAGTTCGTGCCAAGGAAGCTGAGATCATTGAATTTGCCGAAATTGGAGACTTTATTGATATGCCTGTAAGAACATATTCAAGTGGTATGTATTCCAAACTGGCATTCTCCATCACTGCGATCCTGGAAACAGACATTATGTTGATTGATGAGGTCTTAAGTGTTGGTGACCAGAAATTCAAAAAGAAAAGCTATAACAAAATGAAAAGCCTCATTTCCAATAGGGACCGTACTGTTATTATCGTATCTCACAATATTGATACCCTCAAGCAATTATGTGATACTGTTATGTGGATGCATGACGGACAGATCAAACGGATTGGTGATCCAGAACCGGTTCTTGCAGAATATGTAGACTTCATGGAAAAAAACTGAGATTTTTTTAACAGTAATTTCCTGTTACGAAAAAAAAATGTGCTGGACAAAAATTGTTCAGCACATTTTTTTTACATCTTTACATCTCTCAGAAAAATATGATAAAAGTTCTCTCTGACTCTGCCCGGAATCAGGCCGACAGCCGCACGCACCACACAGTTTCTTATATATTCTTCTCTTGTGATAAAGCCTCTGCTATACAGATATCTCTGAAAACGCAGTACCCAGTGAAGATACTCTCTGCCGCCTCTGCGATCATACATGCCGTTTCCGGTCCGCATATCCAGGATCACTTCCTGCACATTATATCCCTTACATCCTCTGCGAAGCATACGAATCCACAGATAATAATCCTCAAATCCCGGAAAATCCCGATAACTTCCCGCCTGAAGCACCGCTTCCTTTCGAAACATAATACATGGATGGTTAAAAGGATTTCTTCTTCTGGCATATCTCATGATCTCCTCGGAAGTTCTCGGCAGAACTCTCAGCCTGTCCATATCTCCCGGTTCTCTGGAAAACTCCTGTAAGGTTCCACTTACCAGATCATATCCATCCCTCTCTATAATACGAAACTGTCTTTCACAGCGATCCGGCCTGCTTATGTCATCACTGTCCATTCTGGCGATCACAGAACATCTGCATCTCGTGACGCCTGTACGCAGTGCATTCCCAAGACCTTTGTTTTCTTTGAGACGGATGATCTGAAGTTTTTCTCCCATCTGTTCCTGAGCCCATTCGATCACTTCATTCAGTTCCCCAGGCAATGGTCCGTCACAGACAAGAACAAAATCTGAAAAAGGCAGGGTCTGCGCAAGCATGCTCTCAATACTCTGCCGGAAAAATCCCGGATTTTCTTTTTCATATACAGCCATCAGAACAGAATATGTCATTTCTGTATCTGTTCCCATACGATCACTCCTTAATCCTGGTATTGTGATGATTCATCTCCCTGGCATCCGGCGGATTCCAATATTCCCCGTACATCTGTCGGAGTACAAAATCATAATCCTTCGGCCCTCTCAGCGAAACATCCTCAAATGGATAATCTGCACCTTTTCCATAGTGCTTCTTATGAAACATTTCCTTAAGTTTGTGGATTCCCATGAAATTCACCAGGTACGGAGAACTGTCATAAGAATATTTCTGCATCATTCGATCCAGACGCTTCAGTTCTCTGTCCGTACGAAAGATTTTTTCTACGGGAAGAATTTTGCCTGCCGATATTAATATTCTCTCATGTAATGGTCTCTGACGTTTCAGATCGACATTTGTCGAAAACAATGAGTAGTTAACTCTCGCTCTCGCGATCAGCAGACGGAAACAGTGAATCTTGCGAAGATATTTATTTCCCGGCATTCCATCCAGCGGAAAAACATCAATCCAGGCTTCCTTCTCTGCATCAACGGAGGCAGATTCATCGATCACCTTGACACGACTGTCTGTGATCCTCGGCACATAATGATGATATCCCTCTGTTTTTCCAAAACTGCAGTAATGAAGATACTCCGGAAGTTCTTTCTCGATGATCTTTTCGAAACGTCTGAAATCAGGTCTCGGCATCCCTACATCAATATCATCATCCCATGGAATAAATCCTTCATGCCTGACAGCTCCCAGAAGCGTTCCTCCAAGTGCATAATATCTCAGATGATATTTCTTACATATTCTCAGAAATTCCTTCAGAATATCCAGTTCCACAAGCTGAAGCTTTCTGAGATCATTTTGATTCTCCGTTTTCATTTCTGTCATGATGGATATCCTCCTCCGTAATTTCATCCACTGAATCTTTCAGTGCATTTATCTGGTTATCATCAACCCCCTCAGAAACTTCTTTCTGGAAAAAGATCTTAACTGTCATCAACAGAAGTTTCAGATCAAGGAAGAATGAATAATTCTCTATATAAAAGAGATCCAGTTTTAATTTGTCATATGGTGTCGTATTATATTTGCCATAGACCTGTGCATATCCGGTAAGACCGGCTTTGACTTTGAGTCGATAATAGAACTCCGGAAGTTCCTTGCGATATTCACGCATAATTGTCTGACGTTCCGGTCTCGGTCCAACAAGAGACATATCTCCCTTGAACACATTGAACAGCTGCGGCAGCTCGTCCAGATGAAGATTCCTGAGAACTTTTCCTACAGGTGTGATCCTGGAATCATGCTTGGATGCCAGACGTGCTCCGTTTTTCTCGGAATCCACACACATGCTGCGAAATTTACATATCTTGAAAGGTCTGCCGCCGATCGTCAGTCTGTCCTGAAAATAAAACACAGGACCGCCATCATACAGCTTAACACATAACGCTGCGATCAGCATGATCGGAGAAGCCACAATGATTCCAAGCGCGGATACCACAATATCCAAACATCTCTTGGCAACCCTCTGTTCTACAGAAAGTCCCATATTCTTTGAAACCAGAAGTGGTGTATCAAAAAGATGAATACGCTCACTGCCCATCAATATCACATCAGAAATCTTCGGACTCAGATAACAGCGAATAGAATGGGCAAAACAATGTTTCAGATAACGGTTTCGGATCTGAGAAGGAAGATCCCAGATGATGACTCCGTCATATTCCTTCATCAGACGGTAAATTTCCTTCTCACCCCTGTCAATGTGAACCTTGCCGCTGATTTCGTATTTATCTTTGCGGGAATTCATCTTGTGGATCAGGTCTCCGGGATCTCTGTCTCCATAGATCACCAGAAGTTTACGCGCCTGATAAAGTCTGGAATAAATATATCTGGACAACCAGATCCAGACCAGGATGATCACAAACTGCACCAGCGTCATCTCCACTATTGGACGCAGATCCAAAAACCACCGGTTGATCAGTGTGATCTGAAAATACGTAAAAATATTTGTACAGATCGTTGCGATTGTCATCGAATAAAATACATCGATACGCTTCAGATATCCAACCTTAAGTCCACCATACAGTCTGGAAAACAGGACATTGATCAGGGCATAGATAGCGATCAGAACCCAGTTACCTTTTCTCCAGAAAGGTTCAAAGATCAGTTCTCTGTAAAAGTCGTACCAGATATACGCAAAAACAGCTGTCTGTGCAATCACTACCAGGCTTGCCAGACAAAAAACAACAAAGCGTTTAAAATCCTCTCGTCTTTTCACCAGAATACCTCTTATCTCTATCATTAATTATGATATTTATTATTTCTTTTTCCTGACTTTGCTATTATAACGTATATCTTCTTTTCCGTCCAGTCATTGCACAATGTTTGCACTGTCCTGCATTTTTCCCAACTGTTTTTGTTGTGAATCTGAACAAAAACTTTTCCTATTTTGTAGAATTTTAGTACATTTTTTATGTTTTTTGTCACTTTTATACCTATTTGTTGTATTTTTTCCTTTTTTTTAATGCACTCTTTACAATTCCCCAAATTTTTATTCAATAAAATCACACTTTTTTGCTCAAAAATGTAGAAATATATTTGTAAAAATTGTATAATGTAAGTCATACAAGGATTATTAAAGGAAAGTGAGGGTTCACTATGAAACAAAACAACATGTTAGCGATGATCCTGGCTGGCGGCCGTGGCAGTCGTCTCCATGAACTTACCAACAAAGTTGCCAAACCGGCAGTTTCATATGGCGGTAAATACCGCATCGTTGACTTCCCGTTAAGCAACTGCGCTAACAGCGGTGTCGACATCGTGGGTGTTCTGACCCAGTATGAATCTGTCCTTCTGAACAGTTATGTTGCTGCGGGTGGCCGTTGGGGCCTTGATGCAAGAGAAAGCGGAGTTTTCGTTCTCCCGCCTCGCGAAAAAGCTGATGCTGATCTGGATGTATACAGAGGTACTGCTGATGCTATTTCACAGAATATTGACTTTATTGACAAGTATTCACCTGAATATCTTCTGGTTCTTTCCGGTGACCACATCTACAAAATGAACTATGACAAGATGCTGGAGTATCACAAAGAACTGAACGCAGACGCTACAATCGCTGTTATTGAAGTACCAATGAAGGAAGCAAGCCGTTTCGGTATCATGAATACTGACGGAAACGGACGAATTGTTGAATTCGAAGAAAAACCGGAACATCCAAAGAGCAACCTTGCATCTATGGGTATTTATATCTTTAACTGGAAGCTTCTGCGCAAGATCCTTCTTGCTGATATGAAGAATCCTGATTCTCACCATGATTTTGGTAAAGATATCATTCCATCCCTTCTGAATGACAACAGGACACTTGCTGCCTACAAATTCAAAGGCTACTGGAAAGATGTAGGAACTATCGATTCTCTCTGGGAAGCAAATATGGATCTTATCGATTCTCGAAACGAACTGAATCTGAATGATCCGACATGGAAGATCTACACCGAAGATACACCGGCTCTTCCTCAGTACATAGGACCAAATGCCTCAATTGACAAAGCTTTCATCACACAGGGCTGTGTTGTGGAAGGCGAAGTAAGACACTCCGTATTGTTCACTGGCTGTGAAGTCGGCGAGGGTGCAAAGATTATTGACAGTGTACTGATGCCAGGCGTAAAAGTAGAAGCCGGTGCTGTTGTACAGCGTGCACTTGTTGCTGACAATGTCAAAATCGGACAGGGTGCTGTTGTCGGCAGTGCTGACAGCGAAAACATCGAGCTTGTGTCCAAACGTGTAAAGGGGGTAGAATAATATGGCAAGAGCATTTGGAATTGTCACATCTTCCGGAACCCATATCAAGGTAGAAGGACTTCAGCAGTATCGTCCGATCGGTGCTTTTTCCTTCCTTGGAAGATATCGTGTCGTTGACTTTCCTATTTCAAATATGAGCAACAGTGGTATTGACCGCATTCAGGTATACGTAAGAAACCAACCGCGTTCTCTGGCAGAACATCTTGGAACCGGCCGCCATTACAACATCAACTCCAAGCGTGGTAAACTTCAGCTTATGTTCGCTCAGAACAGTTCTGAGAATGATGTGTATAATACCGATATCGCTTCTTTCGCAGAGAACCTTGAATTTATAGAGCGTATGCATGAGCCATATGTTATTATTGCTCCTGCTTACATGGTATATGCACAGAATTACAGTGAACTTCTGCAGACACATATCGATTCCGAAGCAGACATTACTCTTCTGTATCATTCCGTTGATAATGCAAGAGAATCCTTTATCAACTGCGACATTCTGAACCTGAACAAACAGAAAGGTGTCGAATCCATCGAGAAAAACCGCGGAAGTGCTCAGAAACGTAATATCTTCATGGATACCTACATTATGAAAAAAGAGCTTTTCATTGATCTGATCAAGAAAGCCAAAAGAATCTCTTCCATGTATACTCTTCCGCAGATCGTAAACACCTGCGTAGGAGAACTTGATATCCGTGGTGTTGCTCACAAAGGTTATTTTGCCTCCATCACAGATTTCAACAGCTACTATAACGCAAACATCTCTCTGATCGATTTCAAGACAGCAGATGCTCTGTTCAATCCTGAATGGCCGATCTACACCAGAACAAATGATTCCTGCCCGACTCAGTACCTTGAAGGAGCAAACGTTAAGAATTCTGTTATCTCCAACGGATGTACGATTGAGGGAACTGTAGAGAATTCTGTTATCGGACGTGGATGCCAGATCAAACCAGGAGCAGTTGTCAAGAACAGTGTTGTACTTGCTCATACTGTTATCGGCGAGAATGCACACCTTGAAAATCAGGTTATGGACAAATGGGCCAAAGTAATTCACGGCAATGAGATCATTGCAGAAGAAGGTCATCCGGGATATATCCGCAGAGATGACGTACTTTAAGACATTAATACAGCCAGCGGGTTTTAGCCCGCTGGCCTGTTTTTTTCCAGTGAAACATATTCGTACTTCGGAATGATGTCATCTCTGCAATACTGCTCATGATATTGACCAAAAATTCTCTTCATTACTTTCGGAATCTGCTCTTCTTCTGTTTTAAAGAGTATAAGCAGATACTGCATGGAACTGTACCGTGTACAGATATCTACCGATCTTATCTTCTTTCTGATTGCCTGTTCCATATATTCCAGCGCATGTTCAATATCCTCTATACTCATAACAGAATCCGGAGCTGTCTCCATCGTTACCATTACCAGATAACATTCGCATTTATATCTTTCTTCCAGATTGTTTATATATTCAAATACCCTGGCAAAATCCCGATATTCCAGTGACAACGCACCCGAATAATTTCCACTGTCGCGCAGCGCTCTGGAGATCATTTTCAGATCCTGTCCTGCCCCACACATATGCTGTTTTTCATTTCCCATCTGATGATAAAAGAAAAAGCTTCCCTTTCCATTTTGCTTCACATAATAAAGTGCTTTATCCGCCTTCGTATAACATTCCTCAAAAGAATCTCCCAGATCAGCTCTGCAGATACCAGCTGAGACAGAAGCACAGCTTATTTCAATATCCTTTTCTTTACATTCGGCAAATCCATCAAGAATCTTTTCGACAATTTCTGCAATCTCCCTGCGAGCCACATCAGGTATGAACATCAGGAATTCATCGCCGCCCAGACGACAGACAACTCCATACTGTGCCTGATCCATAAGCAGAGAACCCAGCAGCTTTAATGCCCTGTCACCAGCTTTATGTCCGTAAATATCATTGATCTTTTTGAGATTATCCATATCAAGAAAAACCAGGTATCCGGGACTCTGCTGCATAAACTCGGCCACCATTCTTTCACCTCTGTTTCTCATCGGCAGACCTGTCAGGAAATCAAATCCCTCACTGTCATCCTGGTTCTTCATCGTAGTCACAACATTTGAAATAAAATCCTCTATTTCTGCCCGGGACTCATCGAATTCACTATACTTTCTTTCCTCTCCTGTAATCGTCAGTCTGTTTTCACTCAGCAATTTCAGAAAAACATCTGTAATCTCCGGATCAAACTGAGTACCACGATTTTTTCTTATCTCATTATAGATTATTGTTTCATCCAGAAAATTCCTGTAGATTCGCTTTGTCTTCATTGCATCATAGCTTTCAGCAATGGCAACAATTCTGGCATACAGAGGAATCTCATCACCCTTAAGCCCATCCGGATAACCGGTACCGTCATATCTTTCATGATGACTTCGTGCTACCTCATCCATATGATCGATCAGGGTGATATTTTTCAGTATTTCTGATCCGATAACCGTATGCTTCTTTATTACCGCATATTCCTCATCCGTCAACTTTGTCGGCTTATTCTGGATCATATCCGGAATACCAATCGTGCCAATATCATGCAGATGAGCCGTGTATTTCAGTTTCTGTATTTCTTCATCTTCCCAGCCAAGCTCTTTTGCGATCAGTCCCGAGTATTCTGACACACGATACGAATGTCCTCTGGTATATTCGTCCTTGGCTTCTATTGTAGCTGATAACGTCTGCATCATCTGCAGAGACATCTTTAACATCTGCTGCTTCCGCTTCTCCATGTCTGCTTTGTGCCGCTGATTTTCCAGGTTATGAACCGTCTTCAGCGTCTTCACAAGATTTACGATAATAAGAATGAGCATCCCCGTACCGATAAACAGACCTGATATGGAAACCACAAAATATGCTGATACCGCCTCAATGACAACTGCAGCCATCGCTATTATAATACCAGTTACTATAATTTTGTCTTCGCCGATACAGCCCCTTCGTGCATCACAGAACAGCAGCACTATTACTGTAATCACAGCCGCAACAAGTATACAATGTGCCACCGGAAGTGTTTCGATATAATCTGCAATTCCGGAAATATGAAGACCGGAGCAGATCATCAGATTCAGAAATGCAATATTTTCTATTATATCATAAACTCTATGATACCTTCCCTGCTGGAGCATATCCATATAATATGAAAGTGCTACGGGAGCAAGCATGATCATAACAAAACACAATGAAGCCAGCGCAGATGGGTTTGGAACAATAAACTGCCTCAGTTTTGACTCACCGATCATCCATACGGCAGCCATAAACACACACCAGCCCAGATATTCCATTTCGAATTTTACATGATATATGATTCCCAGCGAGATTCCAAAAATAATCGTGGTGATACCTGTAAACAGCAAAAAGAACGCAATGATCGTGGCGACCCCATATGTATGAAAAAGCCATTCCCATATATCTGCCTTATCTCCACAATACACTGTATTGATCACACCGGAATATTTACTCGTATTACTTGTCAGTTCAATACGCACTTCTTTGCCTGCATCCGCTTCTGAAGTAGGACAGAAGACATAACTGCTGGCTGAATTCTTACCAACCAGCCGGATATTCGATGTATCATACTCTGCTCTCAGTTCTCCCCCTACATAAAATCGAACATCCTGCAGAGACGAACGTATCGCAAGCGTACACTGCGTATAATTCTTCGGAAGCTGTGTAACAACTGTCAGTGTCTCGCCTGCCGGCACCGCAAATGTACCGGGAACCTGGATCGGGACTCTGCTTCCGTCCGCTTTCTCCCATTCAAAGCTTCCCTGATAAACAAGCTTCTCCTCTGTCTCTGCACTGTTATATGTATTATTCCTGCCAAACTGCAATATGCCAACGCCAATCAGACTCAGTGCCATCAGAATATAAAACAGAAATCTATTTTTTTGATTTACTACGCAAATACTTCTGTCCAAATTATTATCCATCCTTTTATTTTTCAGACCCTTAGTCAGTTTTTGTTGTAATTATTTTACAATATTTTCAGCCTTATCTCAATCATTTTCTATCTTTACTTACAGCAGAACCGTCACTTTCATTCCTCTTCCATCTTTGTTCTCTGCCATGATCTTACCTTTGTGTGCCTGGACAATTGCCCTGGCAACCGATAAACCAATTCCGGATCCACCGGTTTCTGAATTTCTGGAACTGTCCAGCCTGTAAAATCGTTCAAACAATACATCCAGCTTTCCCTTCGGAAGATCTTCGGCATCATTATACACTTCCAACATTATCTTTTTGCCCTTTTTCTTCAGAGTCAGACTGATCTTTGCCTTATCAGAAGAATATTTGACGGCATTATCAAGCAGGAGCCCCACCAGCTGACAGATGCTTCGTTCGTCTCCAACATAAAAAATATTATCCTCAATTTCTGATATCAGTTTTTTCTCTTTCGTCCGTGCAAGAGTTTCATACAACTGAAGACTTTCAGATACCGCCTCTGAGAGATTAAAATCCGCAATGTCCTGAAGCCCCTTTTCTTCGTCCAGCCTGCTTAAAGTTACCAGCTGCTGTACCAGTCCCGACAGTCTCTGGATCTGCTTGCGAGTACTTTTTGTCCACTGTGATTCTCCGTTTTCCATTTCAATTACCTCTGTATTGGCATCTATGATCGTCAGCGGTGTTTTTAACTCATGACTCGCATCTGTAATAAAACGCTTCTGCTTCTGTATGCTCTCTTCCACCGGCCGGAATACCATACGCGAAAAGATCACAACCAGAACAAAGACTGCTGCCAGCCCAAGAAATGATACCGATACTGTTGTGACCAGCACAGTTCTGAAATTTGTGAGTTCTCTCTGGCAGTCAAGAAATACATATTTTATTTCATCCTCTTCCTGCACAACTCTGTAGCGGTAAACTTCAAGAAAACCTGTCTCGGCAGATCCTTCTCTGATCTTCTGTGCATATTTTTCTGCTGTGTCTTCATCAACAGCCGCAATCCTTTCCAGATCACAGTCAGTAATTTCGCTTTCAGAATTTTCCGTCACAGTAAAATAGCGGGTTTCAAACGGGGTTTCTGCCGAAAAATGATCTTTTCCATCTGGCTTTTCCGGCGGATCTGCTTTTTCGTCCCCCTCATCTGGTTTCTGTCCCGTTTCTCCCGGAAATTTTCCGTCATTCATCGCAAGAAGGGCGGTCATATCATCCGCCCTGTCCAACACTTTCATATAATTACTGATATTGACGCAAGCCATGATGGCCGTAAGTACCACCAGTGTAGAAAGCATCGCTACCAGAATAAATTTTCTGCGCAGATCTTTTATCATCGTTCTGCCTCCAGTTCCAGATAGTATCCCTGCCCCCGGGCAGCCCTGATCTTTACATTTGCTTCCAGCGCAGTCAGTCTCTTTCTCAGATAGGAAATGTAAACCCATACTACTCCTACATCCGACTCACTGTCATAACCCCAGATTTTTTCCATAAAACGTTCTGTAGAAATTACCTGACCCGGATTTGATGCCAGAAGTTCCATGATCTGAAACTCTTTATTCGGCAGACGTATCGTATCTGCCGATGATCTCAGTTCAAAGGTTGTGCAGTCCAGAGAAAGATTTCCCACCTTTAACACCGAACTCACAGCCTCTGTCCGTCTTCTTGTTACAGAGCGTATCCTTGCCAGAAGTTCTTTGGCTGCAAACGGTTTACTCAGATAATCATCTGCTCCGCTGTCCAGCCCAAGCACGCGGTCATCCACCTCAGTTTTGGCAGTCAGGATCAGCACCGGAACATCATTTCCCTGCTCACGGATAGTTCTTAATACCGTGAGCCCATCCATCTTCGGCATCATTATGTCCAGGATCGCACCATCATAATTATCCGCCTCCAGATATGCCAGCGCATCCTCTCCATTATAAACTGCATCCACGGAATAGTTGTTGTGTTTGAGGATGGCCACCAATGCGTCTGAAAGTTCTTTTTCATCTTCAGCAAGTAAAAGTCTCATACGCTCCTCCTTTATTTTGTTTAAGCAAGTTCTTCCGGTTTATCTACTTCATAATCAGACCACTGTGTTGTGGAAGAAGCACCTGAAAGATCTGCTGTATCTGCATAAGAATCTACAGTTACAGTATAGCCGCTTTCACCTTCCGCGTAAACCGTTCCGTCGGTTCCTTTTATGGTCACGGTATTTCCATCTGCATCGACGATCATGCCACTGTTGGAGAGACTTGTCAGAGTACTGTCTCCTGTCACAGTCCATGTGCAGCCCTCACCGATATAAAGATTGCAGTATCCGTCTCCGCCTTCTCCGGCATTGCTCTCATCATCTGTCACTGCACCGGTAAGTGTACTTCCGTCTGTCATATAAAAATCAAGCTGACTGATGCTGTCCCAGACCACGTCTCCCTGCATTGTCTGTTTTACTGCCGTAAACAGACAGTCCGCACCATTGGCTCCGCTTTCACCCCATCCTCTCTGGTTGCTGTTTCCTGTACACTTCAGGAAGAAATCATTATCATCTGCATATGTGATATCTACATCGGAAAGTGTGATCGTAGACTCTGTATTGGTTGTGTAGAACATCCCTCCATTCCCGGCTGTCAGAGAACCACCGTTCATCTCAAAAGTGCTGTTTCCAACTTCGGAGTCACCAGACATACTCTGATAGAGAATTACATTCCAGGTGCAGTCATTCTGCTCACTGTCACTCATATTTCCGGTGAGATCAGAATCAAAAAGATGAATCGAGTTCAGTCCTTCAATGCAGATTGCTTCTGAACCATTTGCAGTAAGTGCTGCATTATTTACAGAGATATCTGCGGTACTGTAGATTGCCGGAGATCCAACACCATTAGAGGTATAAGTCCCACCATTTACTACCATTGTTCCGCCGCCTCTGTCACTTCTGATCGCTGCTGAAGATTCTCCGTTTGTTTCAACTGTCATATCCCAGGCATAAAGTGTTCCACCTCCTGCCGCATGGATTCCTCCGGAAGTATCCTGGCTGGTAGTTATTGTATCGTTTGCTGCATAAACCGTTCCGTCACCATAAGCAAACAATCCTGCAGCTCCTTTTGAATCTGTACTGATCGTTGAATTGCTTACATAAGCTTCGCCGTCTGTTGCAAGAACCGCAGCACCAACACCATAAAAGCTGGAGTTATCGCCTCCCTGACTGTCAGAGGACTCTCTTGTGATCGTTGAATTCCTGATTGAAACCTTTGCTCCGTTTGAAATATGAGCCACGTTCTCATCGGTTCCTGTGGAGCTCAGTGTCTCGCCATCTACAGTTGTGTCTTCCGTATAGTCGTTTGCTGCATCGTAGCTTTCCACTCCCTGTGACTGTCCTCCAGGTGCACCTCCCGGACCTCCGGCTCCTCCGCCCTGTGGCGGTTCTCCATCTGGTTTTTCATCTGACGGTGCATTTCCATTGTCTCCATCTGG
>CAKRTP010000044.1 GCA_934402155.1 uncultured Blautia sp.
CCCCTCGGTGTATGCTCGATTTTTTTGATCACACCGGTTTTTGCTTTGATCCGTTCAGAGTTTTTGTAGCATCCTGACATTGCAACCGCCGGTTCAATAATATAACTGTAATTCATGTATGACTGAAATTCAGATATCTCTACAACATCGCCAACCCGGATCAGTCCCTGGCGTTCCATTTTAAATTGTTCCTGACGCATAAAAAAACTTCCTTTCTGTATCTGTTATTTATTCATTCTCCGGAAGATCCGCCTTTAATTTGACCATACTGCGAATATTTCTGGATGTTTCATCTATATAGTTCCGTTTATAACGCTTCAGATTATCCGGTGTTATCCCCATTTCCTCGGCAACACCTGTAGTATCGGCACCGTATGCGAACATCGTATAAATACAGGAATTTCGAAGCTGCTGTGCGCTGTAATTATGAATTCCTGCCTTTGTCGTATATTTTTTCAGCATTCGGCTGATATACATGGTATTCAGCTGATTTCCATATTTATTATAAAACAGATATTCATTTGATTCTCGCTCAGACATATACATATTCAGGATTTTGTAAACATCTTCCGGAATAAAGTTTGCCTTGTCGCGCTTTGACATAAAGGCATAGGCTCCGTTATTATACAGGCAGATATTTTCAGGCTTCATCTCAATGATCTCTGTAGAAGAAAATCCCATGCGGTAAAGCAAAATTATGATGCAATATGCCATATGATTATCCTGCGAAGCCACAAGCAGCCTGTCAATCTCCTCTACGGGAACTGCATTTGCGTACATGCTTACTTTCTGGACTTTTTTTACATAATCAGCAAAATGGTTTGTATAATCATTACCAACCCCAAATTCCAGACGATTCTCATATATATAATTTGCCAGAGAATTCAGTTCTCTGATCTTCTTTGCACAGGTACTTGGGGCCAGAACCTTCTCTTCTGTTTTCTTTTCCAGATTTCTGTAAAATCCTGCCACATCTTCTGCCTGGACATCAAGAAAATCTTTCTTTGTAAATCTCGTGAATTCCAGAAAGTCGCTCTGATATGATGCAATGCTTTCTTCCTGAAACTGTCGGATATAATATTTCCAGATCATTTTTGTTTTTTCGCTAAAAGGATAATTCTCCATCATGCATAAAGGCCCTCCTTTCGTGGCTACGCGAAGCAGATTTCAGGGTTTGTTATGTGTTTTTATATACTATAACATAAAAATTGAAGAACTGCAACTAAAGCAGTTCTCCATCTTTTATTACTTTCTGTACATTAAGTTCCTGATCCAGCAAAACAATATGAGCTTTCTTTCCCGGATGGATCGAACCATATTCAGCTTCAATACCAAGACTTCTGGCCGGATTGACTGTCGCACAGGCAACTGCCGTTTCAAGCGGTATTTTCATGGTTTTAACCGCTGTTTTCATACAGTCCATAAGATTTGTCGCTGAACCTGCTATCGTCCCGTCCAGGGCCAGTGTGGCGCGATTTCCGACTACATTCACATCCAGACCTCCAAGCGTATACGATCCATCCGGCATTCCTGCTGCCCGCATGCTGTCACTGATCAGGATCATACGGTCTGCTCCCATCATCTCAAAAGTCGCCCGTACTGTTGATGGATGGATATGAACTCCATCACAAATAATCTCTGCCATCACATGCTTATTATCATAGACAGCTCCGATCACCCCCGGCTCTCTGTGCCCAAACGGAGGCATTGCATTATAAAGATGTACTGCATGGTTTGCACCTGCATTAAACGCTTTCATAGCTGTATCATAATCTGCATTTGTATGTGCAAGAGAAACATTTACCCTGTCCTTGACTGCCTGGATAAAAGAAATGGAATCCTCGCTCTCTTCCGGTGCGATTCCGATAAACTTCACCAGTCCCTCCGATGCCTTAAGGAAACGCTCACAGATCTCTGTATCACACGGAACAATGTTTCTTTCATCCTGTGCCCCTTTTTTGGTGCGGCTGATAAAAGGTCCCTCCATATTGATGCCGACAAGATCTGCCTCTTTCTTACTATGATGTCCCTTTTTATATTCTGCTGCCACGCCAAGAATATGCTCCAGTTCCTCCACCGGAAGAGTCATAGTTGCAGGCGCGATCGCAGTCACACCCACGGAAGCTTCATATTCCGCAATTCTGGAAAGTGCATCCCTGCTGCCGTCGCAGAAATCATCTCCCATGCATCCATGAAAATGCAGATCAATAAGTCCGGGAATAGCATACATTCCCTGCCCGTCCAGAATTTCCCCGTTATCTGCCGGACAGTTTCCCTCCGTATATATCTGCACGATCCTGTCACCCTTTATTACGATACCACCATCAATGAACTTCTTATTCTCTGTAAAAACCTTCACATGATCAATGATCATTTTTCCTGCCCCCTTTTCTGTAGATTCCGCCGCATCACAAAATATGCTCATCCAGGATAACCGTAAACGGTCCGTCGTTGATCAGTGAAACCTTCATATCAGCGCCAAAGCTGCCATGCTGAACAACCGGAACACTTTTTCTGGCTTCTGAGATCATATATTCATATAAAGCCTCGGCCTTTGCCGGTTCACCTGCCTCAATAAAACTTGGTCTGTTCCCTTTTTTGCAGTTCGCATACAACGTAAACTGGGAGACAAGAAGCAGTTCCCCGTCCACATCCTTAAGTGAAAGATTTGTCTTTCCGTTCTCATCTTCAAAAATACGAAGACCCAGAAGTTTTTTCAGGTATTTATCTGCAATCTCCTCGGTATCTTCCTTTCCAACACCAACAAATACCAAAAGACCTTTATTTATTTTTCCTATATTCTGTCCATCTACCTGTACTTCTGCCTGAAGTACTCTCTGTACCACCAGTCTCATAAAATTTCTCCTGTTTTATTATTCATTTATAAAAAGTCCTCTGACACATATCAGAGGACCTTTCCGTAAAATTCTCAGATCTTTATTTATTTTTGCTTTCATCAAAAATCCTGATCGCTTCTATGATCGTTCTGACACTGTTCTCAATACCAAGCTTGCTGCTGTCAATACAGAGATTATAACTCCTGGCAGCTCCCCATTTCTTATTGGTATAATAGTTATAATAGCTTGCTCTGCTCTTATCAGTCTTGGTGATCATGTCCTTTGCTTCTTTTGGTGATTTGTTATGCTTGGAAGCAATACGATTGATACGCCAGTCACGATCCGCATGTACAAATACACTGAAGCAGTCATTCCAGTCTGCCAGTGCATAATCCGCACAACGTCCTACCATAACGCACGGACCTTCATCTGCCAGTTTCTTGATCGCATCAAACTGTGCAAGAAAGATCTTGTGGTTCATCGGCATATCAGAAAAACCTGCTGAAGAATATCCAAAGGAGTATGTATCCATGACCAGAGAATACAGAAAACTGTTCGTTGGTTTCTCATCATGATTCTCAAACAGTTCTTTGCAGATACCGCTGTCGTTTGCGGCATGTTCCAGAAGTTCCTTGTCATAACATTTAATCCCAAAATATTTAGCGATCTCCTGACCTATCTGTCTTCCTCCACTTCCGTATTCACGTCCGATCGTAATAATTGAACTTGTACTATTCATAAGCTGTACACTCCCTTCTGTAAAGACTATGGAACTATTATACCTCATTTTTACTGAAAATGCCAATTATTTCCGCAATTTCTCCAAAAGCTTCTCAAAGTACTCCGGCAGTGGTGCCATAAATTCCATATATTCACCTGTCACCGGATGGCAAAAGCCAAGAATCATAGCATGAAGTGCCTGCCCCTGCAGATGATATGGATTCTTTGAGGAACCATACACTGTATCACCAAGCAGCGGATGACCAAGACTTGCCATATGCACACGAATCTGATGTGTACGTCCTGTCTCCAGACGACACTCTATATAAGTAGCATTGCCAAAGCGCTCCAACACCTTATAATGTGTCACCGCTTCTTTTCCGTTCTTGTGATTGACTGCCATTTTCTTGCGGTCGATCGGATGTCTTCCTACAGGCGCATCAACCGTTCCTTCATCTTCTTTAAGGTTTCCCTGTACAACTGCACGGTATCTCCTTTTGATGCTATGCTCCTTAAGCTGCTCTGCAAGGTCTCTGTGAGCTCCGTCTTCTTTGCAGATAAGAAGTGCCCCCGTCGTATCCTTGTCGATTCTGTGTACAATTCCAGGCCTTAAAACGCCATTGATACCGGAAAGATGCTCTCCGCAATGTGCCATCACCGCATTTACCAGCGTTCCCTCCATATGCCCGGCACTTGGATGCACGACCATATCCTTTGGCTTGTTCACCACCATCAGCCATTCATCCTCATAAAGAATATCCAGCGGAATATCCTCCGGCTGAATGTCAGGTGCCTGCAGATCCGGAACCAGAAGAGTAACCTCATCCCCCGCCTGTACTTTATAATTTGCCTTGACAACCTTGTCATTTACAGAAACCTTCTGGTCTTTCAGAAGCTTCTGCAGATAAGATCTGGAAAAATCCGGACATACATCCGCAAGATAACGGTCAATACGAATACCGGCTTTTTCTGTATCTGTAATAAATTTCATTGTTTCCATAAATCATTTATCCTTTGCTGTTTCGGCTGAGGAACGTAAAATCCTCATCATCTTTATATTTAAAAATCACCAGAACTACAAGTATGATCCCACCGCATACCACATAAATATCAGCGAGATTAAATACCGGGAAATCGATCAGCGAAAAATAAATAAAATCCACCACATATCCTCGCAGCAGACGGTCTGCAAGGTTCCCGACTGCTCCACCAAACAAAACTGCCCCTGTGAACATAAGCGGAAGATAATAAAAATTTTTGGGAATCCTGACAAATACCCAGATCAGTGCAGAACAAAACAATATGCACATTCCTATAAACAGAATCTGTCTGCCCTCAAACATTCCAAATGCCATTCCCTTATTCTCCACATAAGAAAGCTCCAGCACACCGGGGATCAGAGACACACTGTCCTGACCCTTGAGATGCAAAAGTGCTTCATACTTGGTAATCTGATCCAGAAAAATCAGTATCAGAGTGAGGCTGCCAAAGAGAGTCGTTATCTTTCCTGTTGAAAAGACTGTCTTTTTTTTCATCTGAGGATCTCCCTGATTCCCTCAATAAGTTCCTCATCACTTACCGTATGGTCAATAAAACTGCTGCCGATTCCCTTCATCAGAACAAACTTAACCTGTCCCCGTTCCATTTTTTTATCTTTTTTTGTGGCAGCAAGAACCTCTTTCTCATCAAGTCCGTCCACCCTGACCGGAAGATCATACAGAAGACAGCCTTCCCTGATCTTATTGTATTCCCCCTCTGTAAGAAGGTCTCTCTTCCATGAAATATACGCTGCTGCTACCAGACCGATTGCCACACACTGTCCATGCAGAAGCTGGAAATCCTTAAGCTTTTCTACTGCATGTCCAATCGTATGCCCGAGATTCAGCAGTGCACGTTCTCCCTTTTCCTTCGGATCACGCTCTACAACACCAGCTTTTATCTCACAGCAGCGGCGGATCATTCTGGCAAGAACCTGAGTATCCAGTGTACGGATCCTTTCATGCTCTGCAAGTACATAATTATAGAAATCTGCGTCACAGATAAGACCTGTCTTTAAGACCTCTCCCATTCCACAGGCAAATTCCACCGGCGGAAGTGATTTCAGAGTATTCATATTCATATAGACCAGGCGTGGCTGATGAAAAGCGCCGACCATATTCTTGTACTGATCAAAATCAACACCTGTCTTGCCTCCTACACTGCTGTCCACCTGAGAAAGAAGGGTCGTCGGAATCTGAATAAAATCGATTCCACGAAGATAGGTAGCTGCAGCAAACCCTGAGAGATCACCAACAACACCTCCGCCAAGTGCAACAACAAGACTCTTTCGGTCAAGCTGATTCTCGATCAGTGCCTTATATAACTGCTGTACAGTATTCAGATTTTTATTTTTTTCTCCTGCCTCAAAAACAAAAACAGAAACTCCGGATGCTGTCTGCGCAAGAACACGCTTTACTTCCTCCGCATACAGAGGCTCTACATGTGTATCTGTCACGATACAGAGATTTCGTCCTTCCAGTCCCTCTGAACGAATCACATCTGCCAGTCTGTCAAATCCCTCTTCAAAATAGATCGGATAATAAAAATCTCCTTCTCTTTTTACCTGTAAAATTTCTTCTGTCATCTTAGCCTCCTGTGCTGTTTACTGATAACGGCGCAGTTTTACACTGTTCCGTCCTTTTTTGGTCTGTCTGGAAACACCGTCAAAAATAAAACGGCCCTTCCCCCGGACTGATATGATATCTCCCTCCTTCGGCTCATAGCCATTGGAAGTGATAAGCTTGCCATTTACAAATACCTGCCCGTTCTCGATAAAAGAAACCATACTGCTTCTGGATGCCTGAAATGCAAGTGCGATCAGTGCATCCAGACGTACAGAAGAACAGGTCCCTGTAATCTGGGCAAACTGAGGTTCCGGATAATGACTGGGATTCTCCACCACAGACACTTTCACTGCAGTGTGCCGGATCCTGTCAAGATTGTCAGCAAGATACTCTGCAATCTTGTCATGACAGAAAATCCATGCCGTGTGATCCTGAATCAGGATGTCTCCGACAACACCCCTCTCGATACCAAGATTTAAGACTGCTCCCAGATAATCTCTATGTCCAAGATCCTCAGAAAATTTCTTTGCTTTCGGCTCCACCTTAAGACAGGTGATCGGATATTCCCAGGTAAAAGCAAGAGCATCAGGATGAAAGGCTATCATCTGACGCTCTGCTTGCTCATAACCGCCGAAGCATTCCGTCATTACACCAGGAATCTGATTCTTTCGGTTGTTTACTATATTCTGTTCGTTTAAATTAAGGAAATCCGAAAATGTGACAATATCTCTCCTGTAGGAGAGATTTGCCAGTTCCCGGATTCTTTTGATAAAAAATTCTTCTTTTTCCATTGTTTATCAATAACCAGCTCTTACAGACGGGGTGGAAGAGCTTCCCAGAATATTCTGAAGATCACCTGTGATATCCACACCTTCTGGTCCGAGAATAAAGATATAGCTGGAAACCTTCTGAAGGCTTCCGCCAAGAGAATAGCATGCACCTGATGTAAAATCAATAATTCTCTGTGCAAGCTCAACATCAATTCCCTCCAGATTCAGGACAACTGTAGATCTCTCAACAAGAGTATCTGCGATCTCACGGGTATCCTCCATAGAAGACGGCTTAATGACACAGACTTCCATGTTTACCGGAAGATTTGATCTCCTGCTGCTTCTCATAGGTGTGATCTTGGAAGAAGTACGGACCGGCTTCTCCTGACGAACCGGTGCAGAAGCCTTAAATGCCTGTTTAGGTTCGGCTTTCACTGGTTCTTCATTAATCTCATCCTCGTCGTCATCGAAGAAATCGTCTTCGTCTTTTTTCTTTCCGAATTTCTGGAAGAATTTCTTTACTGACTTCTCTCCATCCTCTTCATCATCAAGAAAATCGTCTTCTTCGTCATCCATGAGATCATCATCTAAGAAATCTTCTTCATCATAATCATCATTCAGCTTTACAACATCCAAAAGTTTATCTAAAACGCCCATCTTATTCTCCAATCTTATTTGTCCTGTGCCTGTCCCGAATAATCGCGTTCGCCAAATATTCCTGTTCCGACACGCACCATTGTAGCGCCCTCCTGCACGGCAACCTGATAATCTCCGGTCATACCCATGCTCAAAACGCTCATAGTAACATTATTAATGTTTTTTGCCGCAATGTCAACACTTAATTTTTTTAATTGACGAAAAACCGGCCTGTTTTCTTCTGGATTTTGTACATAAGGTGCAATTGTCATCAGTCCCTGTATCTTTATATGCGGAAACGCAGCAATAGATTCCACCAGCGGAAGAACTTCTTCTACTTTAAGGCCAAATTTGGTTTCTTCCTGTGCCACATTGACTTCAAGAAGGATCGGCACACATACATCATGCTTTGCAGCTTCCTGCTCAATCGTCTCAGCAAGCCTCAGTGAATCAACAGAATGGATCATCGATACCTTGTCCACGATATATTTTACTTTGTTTCTCTGAAGATGTCCGATCATGTGCCACTGAATATCATCCGGCAGCTGCGGATACTTGTCTGTGATCTCCTGTACTTTATTTTCACCAAATACTCTGGCACCAGCCTCATAGGCCTCCAAGAGCATGGAAACAGGTTTGGTCTTGCTGACAGCAATCAGCGTTACTTCCTCTGGATCACGCCCAACTGCCTCACATGCCTTTTGGATATTTTTTCTGACCTGATTCAGGTTCTCTGTTATCATAAATATCTGCCTCCTTTAATCTGCACAGATTTAATATAAAATCTCCTGTTCATTTACCTTATCGGCATTCCTTACTATATGATCATATCTTGAAAGTCCATAACGTGTCTCCCTGGATACGACAGCATATTCCTCATTCTGATCCCGGATCTCAATCCGTCGAAATACCGCATACCCCTGGTTGATACAGTATGTTCCCTCCAGAACACCAACTTCCTTTATCACATATTTACTCTGATCCTTGGGATTGACTGCCACATTTCCCTCTTTGAAATTCTTCATATCAATATAGTAGATACTCTCCAAAGTTCCCTCGTCATCTGTTTCCACCTTGTCCTCTCCATAGATCGTAGCTTTTACAAAAGTCTGAGAAGCATTTCCGTTCTTATCCGTACTCTGGAGCATAAGCCCGACTTCCTGATTATCATTTGTGGTCAGGTATTCTTCCGGAACCTTGTAGAATTCCTTTGTTACAACTGAGGACAGTGGGATCTTAAGACCTGTGACCGTATTTGTTACAAGTTCAATTTCAAGAAAACGATCTGCCGCATAACGGATCAGTCCCTTGTTGAAATCTATTTTGCCATATTTTGCCTTATCGATCTCCACAATACTGAAATCTCCGCTCTGTGTCATTCCATCCTTCAGAAATTTGACACGGACAGAAGTACGGTCTTTCAGTTTTACTGCCTGCTTGCCGCTCAGAGGGATCAGAACGCTCCATCTCTCATCTGTTACCAGGGTATACATATTATCACCTGCATTTACAGTTCCCTGATTTTTGAGATCTGTCTCCTGGTAGGAATTTTGATCAAAATCCTGCGCCGTCAGACTGTCCAGGGTCTTATTCTCATATCCATCTATACAATACAAAACAATGCCATCCGTATCTGCCTTATTAAGTGTCTGACCCGCATAGGATACTGAACCGGTGGAACTTTCCGGTGCATCTGCATACTGAAGGATATCCCCCTCCAGTTCATACTTAAAACTATATGTATTATTAAAATTGCTGGAATTGAAACTCTTTGAAAAACTCAGCATATTGTTACGTATCTGCGACATTTGTTCTGTGCTCAGCTGTGCAGGACTCTCTGTCGGCTGTGTACTGCTGATCCCGTAGACAACGCCATTGGCATTGATCTTGGTTCCCTCTCTCGCGTAATAGCTCACATATCCGCTGCTCTCTGCCTGATGGACAGATTCTTCTCTGAGCGCAAGTCCTGTATAAGTTTCATTTCTTGATAAAGGTCCCGAAATGACCAGATAAGATTCAATATTTGCAGATGTCAGATAAAGCACTGCACTGAACAGCATATAAATTAATAGACAGCCAAACAACATGGTACCAATATTCAGTCCAAATATCTTTCGTACTCTGGCCAGCGGGCCTGGTTGATTTCCGGAATTTTTCTGATTATCAGGCAAAAAAATGCCTCCTTTATACAAATCTTTATATTTTATACCCAGCTATTGTACCATTTTCCTCCCATGATGACAAGAAAAAGCCAACAATTTCTTGTACGCCGGTTTATTCACGACAGCAGGCAGATTTTCGCTGACTGTTCACAGCAACCATTTTCGAACGTATTTTCCGAATATCTGTTTGCTATTTTGTGCAGAATATGTTATACTACATTTATATATAGAAAAAGCAGCGTGAACCCGGAGGTATATTTATGGCTTATGGCAGAATCAGCAGTAAACAGCAGGAGATTCTGGATTACATCAAAAATGAGATCCTGAACAGAGGCTTCCCTCCTGCCGTAAGAGAAATTTGTGAAGCAGTCCATCTGAAATCCACTTCTTCCGTACATTCCCATCTGGAAGCCCTCGAAAAAAACGGCTATATCCGCAGAGACGCAACCAAACCCAGAGCGATCGAGATTATTGATGATAATTTCAATCTTGTCCGCAGAGAGGTTGTCAATGTACCTCTCGTTGGTACTGTTGCAGCAGGACAGCCAATCCTCGCAGTAGAGAATATTGAGACTTATTTTCCTGTTCCGGCAGAATTTATGCCTAATGAACAGAGTTTTATGCTCCGCGTCAAGGGAGACAGTATGATCAATGCCGGAATCTTTGACGGGGATCAGGTACTTGTCAAACAGCAGAATTCCGCAGAGAACGGTGATATCGTAGTAGCTCTCGTTGAGGACTCTGCCACCGTCAAAACCTTTTACAAAGAAGACGGATACTACCGTCTTCAGCCGGAGAATGATTACATGGATCCTATCCTGGTGCAGGATAACCTTCAGATCCTCGGCAAGGTTTTTGGTGTATTTCGTTTCTTTCAGTAATCTTTTTATTAAAATAAGTCCCTTGTCTTTTCAGACAAGGGACTTACTTATTTATCTTTTTGATTTACATAATATTTTTATGGTAAATTATTTTAAAAATTCTTCTGCATCAATTTCTTTTCCATCTCTCCAGATTCTCTCCAGATCATAGAAAAGACGGTTTTCTTCATCAAATACATGAATGATCAGATCGCCATAATCCATAAGGATCCAGCTGGAACCTCTTGTTCCTTCAACCTGCTTCGGCTCATAGCCTGCACGTCCAAGCTGTTCTTCTACGTTGTCTACCATTGCCTGTACCTGATTTAAATTGCTTCCGCTGGCGATCACAAAGTAATCTGCGATCACTGAAACTTCATGAATGTCAATTACTTTGATATCCAGTGCCTTCTTTTCATCCATTGCTTTGCAGGCAAGACGTACCATTTCCAGTTCTTTACTCATATATCTATTCCTTTCTGCATCAGGCCTGAATCTCTCCCTGCCTGGTGTTATGCAACTTGCTGTAATATTCAAATGCCTCTTTTGTTGCAGCATCAACATCCTTCGGATTTTCCTCAAGATAAGAAAGAGTATCTTTTAAGATCTCATACATACACTCATCCAGATCCTCAAAAGCAAGCTTTCTTATCTTTGTAAGGTTTGGTGCCTTATTTCTTGCAGGTTCAATATAATCTGCAATATATACGATCTTTTCCAGAAGAGACATTTCCGGTTTTCCTGTTGTATGATAGGTAATAGAAGAAAGAATCTCTTTGTTTCTGATCCCATATTTGACTTCTGCGACATAAGCCCCTAATTTTGCATGAAGAAGAAACGGATGTGATTTTTCAAATTCTGTAACCGGTATCTTATGTTCTTCGCATACTTTAAGTTTCTTCTTATTTGGAATGCATTTGGCACTGTCATGAAGAAGTCCTGCCGCCTGAGCGTCTTTGAGGTCATACCCATGAACCATTGCCAGAGAAGCGCAGGTGTACATCACGCCAAGCGTATGTGCGTACCTGTCTTCATCAAGATATTTCGCCAGTTTTTTCTGCATTTTTATGAAATCATAATCTTCCATCTTCTCGTTCTCTCCCTCTGTCGGATCCAGATAAGGATTCATCCTGGACAGATGATACATCTGATTTTTCTCGATGTAATCTACAACTGCATCCGGTATATAGTAATGAATACTCCTGCCCTCCTGATGCCACTGGCGCAGCAGCTGGCTGGATATGTCAATGTTCAGAGTATTCAGACGTATAAAACATCCTCCATACTGTCTGGAAAGATATGTCATTTCCTGATCCAGATTCTTTACAGGTATATGATCCCTTGTGGCAACTACGATCGTGCATGCCTTGCAGATCCTCGTCGGCTCCATCCATGTGGTAAAATTATACAAAGAATCTGCACCAATGATAAAATAATAGTCTGTATCCGGATTTTGCTCCCTGAGTCTTTCCAGAGTGCGATAGGTATAAGTGAATCCCTCTGCATTCATTTCTTCCAGCGAAAGTTCAAAGTGTGGATTTCCCTCTATCGCCAGCTTCACCATCTCAACTCTCTGTTCGTCGCTTGCTCTTCCCTCACGATTCCGTTTATGCGGTGGATTGCCGGCCGGCATAAACAGAATCTTATCAAGCCCAAGCTGCTCATAAGCTTTTTCTCCAAGAATCAGATGTCCGACATGGATAGGATCAAAAGTTCCTCCCATAATACCGATTTTTTTTCGTCTGTTCTCCATATTTCTTCCTCCCAGGAATTACGGAAGAATGATTTTTTTCTTTTCCTTTTTGCCCTCACGGTACAGAACGATCTTTCTTCCGATCACCTGTACAACCTGGGCATGCGTTCTCTCTGCAAGAACTTCTGCCATCTGACGCGGATCATCCAGGCAGTTCTGAAGCACGCTGATCTTGATCAGTTCTCTTGCTGCAAGTGCTTCATCAACAGCTGCTGTATTTTCCGGTGTAACAGAGCCTTTGCCAAGCTGCATGATCGGTTCCATTTTCATTGCAAGACCTTTCAGGTATGCTCTCTGTTTACTTGTCATAATTTCAGACCTTTCTATTTGTAATAATCAAAGTCAAAGCCGTACATACGGACTGTATTTCCTTCTTCAATACCTGCCTTTTCCAGTTCCTCCAGGATTCCGCCCTCTTTGAGGAAGCGCTGGAAGAACGCAAAACCTTTTTCGGAATCGAGATTGGTATAGCCAAGCATTTTCTCGATCTTCGGTCCCTCCACAATAAAGAGTTCCGGATCATCCGGATCCTGCTCTACTGTAAACGGAAGATTTTCTGTAAACAACTCATCCTCCGGGAAAAATTCCTGTTCAAATACGATTTTCTCTGCCGGTACGCTATCCAGAAGTTCTTTGATACCATAGAGGAGTTCTTTGATACCCTGTCCTGTTACTGCTGAAACCGGATAAACTCTGATTCCCTGAGGCTCAAACTCTGCTTTAAGACGATCGATCGGATTTTCCTCTCCGTCATCAAAAATACAGTCTATCTTGTTTGCCGCAATAAGCTGCGGTCTGGCTGCGATCTCCGGATTGTACGCTTCCAGTTCTTTGTTGATCTTGTGGATATCATCCACCGGATCACGTCCTTCTGTAGATGCTGCATCTACAATATGAACCAGGACACGGGTACGTTCAATATGTCTGAGGAATTCATGACCAAGGCCAACACCCTCGGATGCACCTTCGATCAGTCCCGGAATATCAGCAATGACAAAACCGCCGTTTTCTGTGTCTACCACCCCGAGGTTCGGGCTCAGCGTTGTAAAATGATAGTTGGCGATCTTTGGCTGTGCATTGGTGACTCTGGAAAGGAAAGTAGATTTACCGACGTTTGGAAATCCTACAAGTCCTACATCTGCGATCACCTTGAGTTCCAGAAGAACTTCCAGTTCCTGCGCTGGCTGACCCGGCTGTGCATATTTCGGAACCTGCATGGTTGCTGTCGCATAATGCTGGTTTCCCTTTCCGCCTCTTCCGCCCTTAAGAACGATCTGTCTGCGGTTTTCACCGGACATATCAGCAATTACCTTACGGGACTGTGCTTCCATAATAACAGTTCCTTCCGGAACTTTCAGGACAACATCTCCGCCATCTGCTCCATGACAGCGTTTCTTGCCGCCTTCCTGACCATCCTGTGCTTTAAATTTTCTTTTGTGACGGTATTCTCCAAGCGTATTCTGACCTTCATCTACTTCAAAGATCACATC
>CAKRTP010000045.1 GCA_934402155.1 uncultured Blautia sp.
CCGGACAAGGATGAGGCATATCAGTTTATGGATTATATCCTTCAGCCGGAGAATGCAGCAAAATGCTTCGATTATATCGGATATTACTGTACAAATAAAGCAGCAGATTCTCTGCTTGAGAACCAGGATCTTGTTGTTCCGGATTCTGTGACAGAGGGATCTGCAGTAGAAAACATCAGTGCAGAGGCAGATGAGGCCTATAATAAGAACTGGACAGAATTCAAGGCTGCCTGCAACTGATAGAAACAAGGGGGAAGAAGGATGGAGATTTACAAAGGTATTGCTACCTTTTCGGGAATTGCCATCGGAAAAATCTTATATTACAGCAGAGGGGAATATCAGATACGCCAGTGTCTGGTCAGCAATATCAAAAAAGAAATTGATGATTTCCAGAAAGCCAGAGAACAGGCAGTTACAAAACTCAAAGAACTGTACGAGACAAACAAAATCCTGAACGAAGCGGAGGCCAGGACTTTTCTGGATCAGGCGAAGCTTCTGGATTCTGTAAGCTTTCAGAGAGCTATCGAGAGCAGCATTGCCAATGAAAAGGTCAATGCTGCTTATGCAGTCATGACAAACCGTGATGAGCTGATTGAGACATTCCGTAATCTGGAGGAACCTGTGATCCGAAAAAGAATCTCAGATATTCAGGAGATTTCAAACCGTCTGATCCAGATCCTTGGCGGTGCGGCGATCCGGATCAATCTCGGAGAGGAACCTGTGATCCTTGTTGCAGAGGCACTTTCTCCGACGGAGATCATGGAGATGGACAAGGAGAAACTTCTTGCCGTTGTCATGCATCATGGCTCAGTAGTTTCACATGCCTCCATCATGACAAAGACAATGGAGATCCCGACACTGGTGGATATTGCACCGGATGATGAATGGGAGGGAATGACGGCGATCGTCGATGGATATACAGGAACCATGTATCTGGATCCGGATGCGGAGATCAAAAAAGAATATGAGATCCGCCTGGAGGCTGACAGAAGAGAAAGAGAAGAATTATTTAAACTCAAAAGTCAGAAGGATGAAACAAAAGACGGCAAACAAATCGGTCTGTATGCCAATATAGGAAATATGAGTGATCTGAGCAGCGTTCTTTTTTATGGAGCATCCGGCATAGGCCTTCTTCGAAGCGAATTCCAGTATCTCGGAAGAGAAAATTATCCGAGAGAAAACGAACTATTTCATGCATACAAAAAGCTTGCAGAGACTATGGGAGATCGTACCGCAGTAATCCGAACAGCAGACCTCGGAGCCGATAAGCAGGCTTCCTATCTGGATATTCCGGCGGAAACAAATCCTATCATGGGAAACAGAGGTATCCGGCTCTGTCTGGATCGTAAAAGAATGTTTAAGGCACAGCTTCGTGCAATCTATCGCGCCAGTGCCTATGGAAATCTTGCGATGATGTATCCTATGATCAATTCTGAGGAAGAAATGGATCAGATAGAGGAAATTATCCGTGAAGTCAAAGAAGGGCTTGATGAGAAAGGAATTCCTTATCGGGATATCCGTACAGGAATCATGATCGAGACACCGGCAGCAGTTATGATAAGCCGGGAGCTTGCAAGGAGAGTAAATTTTCTGAGTATAGGAACAAATGACCTGACGCAGTACACACTTGCGATGGATCGACAGAATCCTCTGCTCAAGAATAAATATAATGATCATCATCCGGCGGTACTCCGTATGATCAAGATGGTGGTAGATGCTGCCCATCAGGAAAATCGTCACGCAGGAATCTGTGGGGAAATCGCCGCAGATACGGAACTGACAGAAACTTTTCTTCGGATGGGTGTTGATTTTCTGTCTGTAGTGCCGGCATGTATCCTGCCGGTCAGAAAGGCAATCCGTCAGACAGATCTCAACTCTTTGTGAGGATAATTATGAATAAAAAAAGCAAAGTAATTCTTCTTCCCTGTAATTCCTACAGGGAAGAAACTGTTTATGAGAATCTTGAAATCGGTCTGGAACTTCTTGGAGGAATTGAATCCATTGTCAGTCAGGAAGAATCGATTTTGCTGAAACCAAATCTTCTTAAGAAGGCAGAAGTTAACAGGGCAGTGATCACTCATCCGGTGGTGGTTGGCATGTTTGCCAGACTGATGCGGGAAAAGGGCTATCAGAATATTGTACTTGCAGATTCCTGCGGAAACGGAACGACAAGCAAGGTGATCCATGGGACAGGAATGGATACTTATCTGGAGAAGTTTGGTATTCCGGCAATTGATTATACCAGAGGAGTTCATGTTGAGAATCCAAAAGGAGTTCAGGCGAAGGAATTTGTCCTTCCGGTGGAACTTCTGGAGAGAGACTGTGTGATCTCTCTGTGCAAAATGAAGACACATGCTCTGGAACGTATCACAGGAGCAGTCAAGAACAGCTATGGGTTTGTCTATGGATTTCATAAGGCCAAAGGACATACACTCTATCCGAGTGCAGACAGTTTTGCAAGAATGCTGATAGATCTGAATCAGTATGTGAAACCGCGTCTGTATATTATGGATGGGATTGTTGCTATGGAAGGCAATGGACCAGGTTCCGGTGATCCGTCACCGATGAATGTGATGCTGATCTCGCAGGATCCGGTAGCTCTGGACAGTGTGTTCTGTCATCTGATCCATCTGGACCCGCAGATGGTGCCGACAAACTATCACGGAGAAAAGATGGGACTTGGAACATGGAAGGAAGATGAAATTGAACTTCTGACTCCAGATGGACCAATTAGGATGGAAGATGCGGTGGCACAGTATGGAAATCCATATTTTGATGTAGACAGGAGAGTAGCGCGTTCCGGTATGTGGGAGCGTCTTGCAAAGGCCCTGAATATTTTTCAGAAAAAACCGTACATCCAGTCGGAAAAATGCATTCGCTGCGGTATTTGTGTCAAAAGCTGTCCTGTTCCGGGAAAGGCTGTAAATTTCAAAGATGGCAGGCAGAATCCTCCGGTTTATGATTACAGGAAGTGTATCAGGTGTTTCTGCTGTCAGGAAATGTGCCCGGAAAAAGCAATCCATGTAAAATAAAATTCATATCGATACCTAAAAAAAGTCCTCTGCAAAGGCTGCGAAAAGCAGTTTTTACAGGGGACTTTTCTGTTTTGTCCATTGCAGATACCAGCAGGATTTTATCTTATAGAATCATGAAGAGCACGGATAAATGCAGGAGTGGTACCGCAGCATCCACCTACAACGGATGCACCGTTCTCTATCAAAACTTTCATATAAGAAGCAAAATCATCTGCTCCCATGCTGTATACGGCATTTCCATTATCATCGATGACAGGCATACCGGCATTCGGTTTCGCGATGACAGGGATGGATACATTTTCTTTGATATTTCTCACAATAGATACAAGCTGGTCAGGTCCGACAGAACAGTTGATCCCGACAGCATCTGCACCGGCTGCTTCAAGAGAAACTGCTGCCTCAATGGCATTGCCGCCGCTGAAGATACTTCCGTCAGCTTCTACAGTCATAGTGCACATGACAGGAAGGTCGCATACAGATCCGGCAGCGTCCACAGCAGCAAGAGTTTCTTCGATATTGATCATAGTTTCGGCTGCAATAAGGTCAATTCCGGCATCAGCAAGGATGCGGATCTGTTCCTGATACATTCTGAATGCATCATCATAAGTATAATCACCATCAGTTGTGATAAAAGAACCGGAAGTTGTGATATCGCCAGCTACATAGACACCATTTCCGGAAAGCTCTCTGGAATATCCGACCAGAGTACGGTTGATCTCTTCGATGCGGTCTTCGAGACCATGTTTGGAAAGATTAATACGGTTTCCGCCAAAAGTAGGAGCATAGATGACCTGGCTTCCCGCTTTTATATAGGCACGCTGGAGATCCTGAAAAATATCCTTATGTTCGATCACCCATGTTTCTGTGCAGATTCCTCTTGGCATTCCGCTGGCCAGAAGATTTGATCCTGTAGCACCGTCGAGAAGAAGGACGTTTTCGGTCAGTTTACGAAATTGTTCTTTTGTCATAAGTTTGTTGCCTCCTTGATGAATAATAAAATGTATAAGCAACTTACCTGGCAATCTCCGCAGTTTCGTCGGAAAGCGCTTATTTCAGTTTTTTATTATAGCACGGGTATTTTCAAATGTCGATATTTGTAGATGGAAAGAAGTTGATGTTTTGACAGTTGTATGCTATTTTTTTAGTATAGCTGCAGCCGTTCAGTTTTTATAAGAACGGTTATCTATATTCTTTGTATCCGGCAGTTCTGCCGGTGGATTTCCCTCAATATTATTATACCAGACTCTAAAGTTTCAAAAGCTGTCCATATTTACATCTTTTAACTGAATCATCAACACAATTCTCAAGGAGGCATTATGAATTTATTTGATTATACGTACTGCGGGAATTATAACCGGCAGATACAGAATCTCTCCAGGATCGTTCCGGAGAAATGGAGCTTTGGCAGTACAGAAGATAACGGCATCCTCAAAGGTTATCTGGAGCATACTTTTCAGAGAGTCTACGAAGAAGGAAAGATATTGGAAACAGAAAACTATGCAATCTTTAACACAGGATTGTTTAACCGGTATTATCAGCCCGTTTATGTCTATTTCATTCCAAATCTGATTCCGGACAGACAGAAATGGTATCTGGAAGGCTTTTATACAGAGTATTATCTTCTCAAAGCAGGAATCGACAGCCTTCCCAAAAGAGCAGAATATGTGCATAACCCGGCAGAACTTATTTTTGATACAGGACTTGATATTATCCCACAGTATGAACATATTTTTGAGGAAGCGGAGAATAATCAGCGGCTTCCGGAGAATATCAGGAACAGTGTTATGAAAGTGCCTCTTTTTGATGGAGCACTGCGTCAGACAAAGCGGATGCTGGAGGCGGACTATCGTACCGCAATTCCTCAGTATTATGATCATGGAATTCAGTTTCTGATTCCTGTATGTCTGCAGGATCCTGCCAGAGCAGATCTGGCGCTTGCCTGTGTCAAGACGGAAGATGGCAAAAAATATCTCGGAAGGACGTGCCTCACCCTCAAAATGGCCTATCATAATGCAAGATTGCTGGCGAAGATCCACAGCAGCTGGCTGTGTCCGTGAAAATAACAAAGAAAAAGATATTTTTACATTTGATTTTATACGGAAATCATAAAAACATATTGAAATCGAAACGTTTTTGTGATACAAAAGTAAAGTTACCATTAATAAAACTTTTATAAAAAAAGAGGGGATACTTTTAGGAGGAAGGCCAATGAGCAACAAGCTGATCGACTTGATCGATATTTCTAAATCCTACGGGATGCAGACAGTTCTGGATGAACTGAATCTTTATATCAGGGAGAATGAATTTCTTACACTTCTTGGTCCGAGTGGATGCGGAAAGACTACTACACTTCGTATTTTAGGAGGATTTGAGACACCGGATAAGGGACGCGTGATCTTTGACGGGCAGGATATCACAAATCTTCCGCCGAATAAGCGACAGCTGAATACCGTATTTCAGAAATATGCGTTATTTACACATATGAATATTGCGGAGAACATTGCTTTTGGATTGAAAATAAAAAATAAAAGTAAGCAGTATATCTATGACAAGATCAAATATGCACTGAAACTTGTCAATCTGGATGGGTTTGAGAACCGCATGCCGGATTCTTTAAGTGGCGGACAGCAGCAGCGTATCGCGATTGCGAGGGCGATTGTAAATGAGCCGAAGGTTCTTCTTCTGGATGAGCCGCTGGGAGCTCTGGATCTCAAGATGCGTCAGGATATGCAGTACGAGCTGATCCGTCTCAAAAATGAGCTGGGAATCACATTTCTGTATGTAACTCATGATCAGGAAGAAGCACTTACCATGTCTGATACTATTGTGGTCATGAACCAGGGATATATTCAGCAGATCGGAACACCGGAGAAGATCTACAATGAGCCTGAAAATGCTTTTGTGGCAGACTTTATCGGAGAGAGCAATATTATTTCTGCTACGATGGTACAGGATCGTCTGGTTAAGATTCTGGGAGTTAATTTTGCATGTGTGGATGAGGGATTTGGTCAGAATAAGCCGGTCGATGTCGTCATCCGTCCGGAGGATATTGATCTTCTCAAGCCAGGCGAGGGAAGTATTGATGGTGTGGTTACCCACATGATCTTCAAAGGTGTTCATTATGAGATGGAAGTCATGGCAAATAACTATGAGTGGCTGGTACACAGTACAGATATGTTTCCTGTCGGAACAGAGGTCAGCATTCATGTAGATCCGTTTGATATCCAGATCATGAAAAAGCCGGAATCAGAAGATGAGGAGGCGGTCAACATTGAAGAATAAGCGTATGCTTGCCGGACCGTATCTGTTCTGGGCAGTATCCTTTGTTGTGATCCCTCTGCTGGTGATCATCTACTATGCGTTTACCAGTGATGAAGGAACTTTTACATTTTCCAATCTGGCACAGATCACGACACCGGAGAATCTGAAAGCACTGGGAATGTCAATCTTACTGTCATTTCTGAGTACAGCATTCTGTCTGATTCTTGCTTATCCACTGGCAATGATTCTAAGCCAGAAGCAGGTCAATCAGACAAGTTTTATAGTTCTGATCTTTATTCTGCCGATGTGGATGAACTTTCTTCTGCGTACACTGGCATGGCAGACTCTGCTTGAGAAAAATGGTGTCATCAACAGTGTTCTGAGTTTCCTGCATCTGCCGGCACTGGAGATCATCAATACACCATATGCCATTATTTTTGGTATGGTATATAACTTTCTGCCATTCATGGTTCTTCCGATCTACAATGTGCTGATCAAGATTGATCCTAATGTCATCAACGCGGCACGG
Source organism: uncultured Blautia sp. (assembly GCA_934402155.1). Lineage (GTDB taxonomy): Bacteria > Bacillota > Clostridia > Lachnospirales > Lachnospiraceae > Blautia_A. The sequence goes on from CAKRTP010000045.1 coordinate 6,826, forward strand.
GATCTGGGAGCAAATTCCGTGCAGACATTCTGGAAAGTTATTTTTCCGCTGAGTATTCCAGGCATGATAAGTGGCATCACCATGGTATTTGTACCGGCACTGACAACGTTTGTTATCTCCGATCTTCTGGGGGGAGGCAAGATCCTTCTGATCGGAAACGTGATCGAACAATCCTTCAAGCAGAACAGCAACTGGCATGTGGGAAGCGGGCTTTCTCTTGTACTGATGGTATTTATCATTGCAAGTATGGCTCTTGTGGCAAAATATGACAATGAGGACGGGGGTGCGGCATTTTGATCAGAAAATATTTGCAGAAAATCTATCTGGCTCTTATTTTTATTTTACTGTATGCCCCGATCGTAACATTGATCGTGCTGTCTTTTAATCAGTCCAAGACAAGAGCGAAGTGGGGCGGTTTTACTCTGAAATGGTACAAAGAACTGTTTCAGAATGAGCAGATCATGAGTGCCTTTTATACGACGCTGATCATTGCATTTGTCTCTGCGGCGATCGCAACAATCATCGGAACAGCGGCAGCGATCGCGATCCAGAGCATGAAACAGAAATGGAAGACAGTGTATATGGGTCTTACCAATATTCCGATGATGAATGCCGAGATCGTTATGGGTGTATCTCTGATGCTTCTTTTTATTGCATTTCATATGACACTTGGTTTCGGAACGATCCTGATCGCACATATTACATTTAATATTCCATATGTGATCCTGAGTGTATCACCAAAGCTGAAACAGACAAACCGTTATACATATGAGGCGGCCATGGATCTTGGCGCTTCTCCGGTCAGGGCATTTTTTAAGGTGGTTTTTCCGGATATCGTGCCGGGAGTCATTTCAGGATTTATGCTGGCATTTACCATGTCGCTGGACGATTTTGTTATCACGCATTTCACCAAGGGACCCGGAATCGATACACTTTCAACCAAAATCTACACAGAAGTACGAAAGGGTATCAAGCCGGAAATTTATGCACTTTCCACCATCATGTTTGTGACAGTGCTGGTTCTTCTTATTCTGGTCAATTATTCTCCGAAAGAGGATGATGAGATGGCTGTGAAGAAGAGAGTACGCAGACCTTCAAAGGTCAAGAGGATCATCATTCGTCGTGTGCTTCCGGTAACAATCTGTATTCTTTTTATCGGAGGCGGTTTTTATTATGCCAAAGAAAGCGATGTCCTGAATGAGGAGAAGCTGGTTGTTTATAACTGGGGAGAGTATATTGATCCGGAAGTTCTTACCATATTTGAGAAAGAAACAGGAATTGATATTATTTATGAAGAGTTCGAGACAAATGAGATCCTTTATCCGAAGATCAGTTCCGGAGCGATCGCGTATGATGTGATTTGCCCGAGTGATTATATGATCCAGCGAATGATAGAGAATGATCTGCTTTCAGAGATTAATTTTGATAATATCCCAAACATCCAAAATATCGGAAAACAGTATATGGAACAGTCCAGACAGTTTGATCCGGAAAATAAATATTCCGTGCCATACTGCTGGGGAACCGTTGGAATCCTTTATAACAGGACCATGGTGGATGAGCCGGTGGACAGCTGGTCTATTCTCTGGGATCCGAAATACAAAGACAGTATCCTGATGCAGGATTCTGTTCGAGATGCATTTGGTGTGGCATTGAAATATCTTGGATATTCACTGAATTCCACAGACCTGGATGAGCTGACTGAGGCCAGAAATCTTCTGATCGAGCAGAAGCCTCTGGTGCAGGCCTATGTCATTGACCAGGTGCGTGATAAGATGATCGGAAATGAGGCAGCTCTCGGTGTGATCTATTCCGGTGAGGCAATCTATACGCAGAAAGAGAATTCGGATCTGGAATATGTGATTCCAAAGGAAGGAAGCAATATCTGGATCGATTCCTGGGTGATCCCGAAGAACGCAGAACATAAGGAAAATGCGGAAAAATTTATCAATTTCCTGTGCCGACCGGACATCGCACTGAAAAATTTTGAATATATTACATATTCTACACCGAATGAGGCGGCAAGAGAACTGATCGAGGACAGTGATATTCGAAACAGCGAAATTGCATTCCCGGATCTTTCCAGATATGATAACCTGGAAACTTTCCAGTATCTTGGAACAGAGGCGGATCAGACTTATGGAGATCTGTGGAACAAGGTAAAATCATCATGAAAACAAACGAAAAAGTATCCAATTATATAAAACTCTGCAACGAATGGGCAGAGAAATTCCTTCAGATGGACAAGGAAGAATTAAAGAAAAGACTTCCCGAACTGAAAGAAGAGGACGGTTATCTTAAGATCACACACTTCGGAGTCCCGTTTGGAGTCCGCCTGGATGATGGCAGGATCGACCGCCTGGATGGAAAAGGCGAAGCAAATGCGACGGAGATGCTGAATATCTACACCCTTCTCGGCTATGTCAAGGAAAATGCTTTCTTCATGGACAAATGGGTACCGTTTGCGGACCTCCGTGATGCGAGACCTTTTGGACCTGCATACAAGATCGGTGTGACGGATGTGTTCGCGGCGACTTTTTCCGGTCATGCGAAGGAACTTAGGGAGGCTTTTCTTAAGCTGAACGGTACAGAACTTCCGCAGGGAGATGTCGGCTACCAGATCAATGCCTTTGAATGCGAACCAATGCGGTTCTATTTCTGGGACTGTGACGATGAATTTGAGGCACAGGGAAATCTCCTGTTTGATTACAGCGCGACAGATTTTAACCATGTGGAGAGCGCTGTTTCCACGGCAGAGATGGGCGTAAAGAGACTGGCAGAGCTGGCGGGACTCCCGCTTCGTGGGAAATCCTTCGGTATGCAGTAAGCTGCCATAAAATCAAGAAATATCAACAGACAAAGACACTGGAATGAAAAGAGACATTTCAGTGTCTTTTTGTGAATTATTTTGAAAAAATGTGGAGTTAGCTACAACTTACCGAGTTGTTTTGTAAAATTATACAAAAAATAGCTGCAAAATCAGGGGTGAAATAAGCAAATTATACAAAAAATACTTGAAATATGAAAAAACATCTTCTATAATAAAAATATATGTGGGAGCAATGCAAAAACACAGTGAACGTGAAAAGGAGGGAACTGAATGTTAGACAAATCATACTATGATAAGGCAGATGAGATCATCGCTGTTTATGGACGCAAGCCGGATTCTCTGATCCCGATCATGCAGGACATCCAGGCTGCGTATCGTTATCTGCCGAAAGAACTTCTGAACTATGTAGCAGATGAAATCGGGGTAACCCGTTCAAGAGCATATAGTGTGGCAACATTCTATGAGAATTTTTCATTCGAAGCAAAAGGTAAATATGTGATCAAGGTATGTGACGGAACTGCCTGTCATGTAAGGAAATCTGTACCGGTCAGAGAAGCCCTGATGAAGGAGCTTGGACTGAATGACAAGAAGCACACCACAGATGATATGCTTTTTACTGTAGAGATCGTATCCTGTCTGGGTGCATGTGGACTTGCACCGGTCATGATGGTCAATGACGATGTTCATCCGAAGATGACTCCGGATCTGGCAGTAGAGCTGATCCACAAACTGCGAGAGGGAGGTGCCGAGTAATGTTTTTACATAACAGAGAAGAACTTCAGAACCTGCGTAAAGAAGCAGAGGAACGTCTGCATGCAGCGAAGCTCCGCGTCCTGATCTGTGCAGGAACCGGATGTATTGCCAGCGGCTCCAAGGAAATTTATGACAAGATGGTAGAACTGTCCGAGGGAAACGGACAGGTTTCTGTAGAATTTGAAGGAGAAGTTCCGCATCCTGAGATCAGAAAGAGCGGATGCCACGGATTCTGTGAGATGGGACCTCTGATGAGGATCGAGCCTCTCGGAATCCTCTATATCAAAGTCAAAGTTGAGGACTGCGAAGAAATTTATGAGAAGACGATCTGCCAGGGACAGCCGATCGAGAGACTGCTGTATCATAAGGACGGACAGGTTTACCAGAGTGAGGAATCCATTCCGTTCTATGCTGGACAGATGCGTCTGGTACTTAAGAACTGCGGACATATCGACGCAGAGAATATCGAGGAGTATATCGCTGTAGGCGGCTATTCTGCACTGGAGAAGGTACTTTTTGACATAGACAAGGATACAGCACTGGATATGATGGAAGAATCCGGTCTCCGTGGACGAGGCGGCGGTGGATTCCCGGCCGGCAGGAAATGGAAACAGGTTGCCCGCCAGAAGGAAACCCAGCGTTACGTTGTATGTAATGGTGACGAGGGTGACCCGGGTGCATTCATGGATCGAAGCATCATGGAAGGTGACCCGCACAAGATGCTCGAGGGTATGCTGATCGGTTCTTATCTGACCGGTGCACAGAATGCATACATCTATGTACGTGCCGAGTATCCTCTGGCAGTAGAGCGTTTGCAGAAGGCAATCACACAGGCAGAGGAGTATGGTCTGATCGGTGACAATGTCCTCGGAACAGATTTCTGTATCCACTTCCACATCAACCGTGGAGCAGGAGCTTTCGTCTGTGGTGAGGGTAGTGCCCTGACAGCTTCTATCGAAGGTAAGAGAGGTATGCCGCGTGTGAAGCCGCCGCGTACAGTAGAGCAGGGACTTTTTGCAAAACCAACCGTATTAAACAACGTTGAGACTTATGCCAACGTACCGATGATCATCACCAATGGTGTTGAGTGGTACAGAAGCATTGGTACAGAGGGAAGCCCGGGAACCAAGGCATTTGCACTTACCGGTAACGTAAACAATACCGGTCTTATCGAAGTTCCGATGGGAACCACACTCCGTACCATCATTTATGATATCGGAGGCGGCCTCAAGGGCGGCGGTAAATTTAAGGGTGTTCAGATCGGTGGACCTTCCGGTGGATGTCTCGTAGAGGAGAATCTGGACGTTCCGCTTGATTTTGACCAGGTTAAGAAATACAATGCGATCATCGGTTCCGGCGGTCTGGTTGTTATGGACGAGAGCACCTGTATGGTCGATGTTGCGAAATTCTTCATGGGATTCACTCAGAGAGAATCCTGCGGAAAATGCGGTCCGTGCCGAATCGGAACGAAGCGTATGCTCGAACTCCTTGAGAAGATCACAGACGGCAAGGGCGAGATGGAAGACCTTGACAAACTGGAAGAAACGGCGAAATTCATCCAGGCGCGTTCTCTCTGCGGACTTGGCAAGAGTGCACCTCTTCCGGTCCTCAGTACGCTCAAGAACTTCCGTGACGAATATATCGAACACATCGTAGAGGGTAAATGCCGTGCCCATGTCTGCGAGGCAATGAAAGTTTACGAGATCGATCCTGAGAAATGTAAAGGATGTACGAAATGTGCACGTAACTGTCCGGTTGGTGCGATCGCAGGCGAGAAGAAACAGCCGCACAAGATTGATCCGTCCAAATGTATCAAATGCGGAAGCTGTATGGACAACTGCCCGTTTGGTGCGATCGGCGTGAAATAAACAGATGCAGAAAAGGAGGGAACGACATGATTCATTTGACGATTGATGGCAAGCCTGTTGAAGTCGAGAAGGGTACGACCATCCTTCACGCAGCCAAGAAGGTAGGGATTACGATTCCTACTCTGTGCTATATAGAAGATCTACTGCCGGACGGTTCCTGCCGTTTATGTGTAGTTGAAGTAAAGAATAATGGAAGAACAAAAATAGATACCGCCTGTACGATGCAGGTTTCTGAGGGTGACGAAGTTTTCACCATGTCAGAAAAAGTAGTCGAGTCAAGAAAACAGACACTGGATCTGCTTCTGTCCGACCACAATACTCACTGTTTCTCCTGCCCGGGCAACGGTGACTGTAAACTCCAGGACTATGCTTATGAGTATGGTGTAGAAACATCAAGTTATACAGGAGCAAAGAGCGGTGGAGAGATCGATGATTCCAACAAATTTTTCACCTATGATCCAAGCCTCTGTATCCTGTGCCACAGATGTGTCAACACCTGTAACCAGATCGTAGGAAGAGGCGCGATTGCAACTCTGGAACGTGGTTTCCAGTCTGTGATCGGAAACGGTGAAGGTCTCTGGGCAGACGGCACCTGTGAGTCCTGCGGAAACTGTGTACAGGCATGTCCGACCGGTGCGCTCACCATGAAACGAAGAAAGAAATACCGTGCTTACCAGGTTGACAAGAAAGTTCTTACTACCTGCCCGCACTGTGCGACAGGATGTCAGTATTACCTACTTGTCAAGGATGGTAAGATTGTTGATACAGAGGCTTATAACGGTCCGTCCAATAAGGGACTTCTCTGTGTTAAGGGACGCAGCGGAAGCTTTGATTTCGTACATCATCCGTCCAGGATCACAGATCCGTTAATTAAGAACAAAGAGACCGGTAAATTTGAGAAAGCAACCTGGGACGAGGCTCTTGATCTGGTTGCATCTAAATTTATGGAGATCAAGAAGAAATATGGTTCCGAATCTCTGGCTGGTTTTGCATGCTCCCGTTCACCGAACGAGGATATCTATATGGTTCAGAAGATGGTCCGTACCTGCTTCGGAACCAACAACACCGATAACTGTGCACGTGTATGCCACTCCGCATCTGTAGCAGGTCTGGCGATGACACTTGGTTCCGGCGCGATGACCAACCCGATCGAGGATATCACCAAGAAACCAGATGTGATCATGCTCGTAGGTTCCAACCCGGAAGAAGCACATCCGGTCGTTGGTATGCAGATCCGTCAGGCAGTACAGCGCGGCTGCAAGTTGATCGTTGTTGACCCGCGTGATATTGGTCTTGCAAAACATGCGGACATTCATCTGAAACTGAAACCAGGTACCAACGTTGCATTTG
>CAKRTP010000046.1 GCA_934402155.1 uncultured Blautia sp.
TGCCCCGTATGTCTCGGGATTTTGCCATATTCATGGCAAAACACCTCGCGGGATATTACCTGTGAACAGTAACATAACTCCCTCCAAAATACACTCCATATCACCGTTATGCTTTACTTTTTAAAACTCCCATGCTATTATTAGTGCCATGAAAATACTAATTACCTTATTGAAACCTTTATCTTTTTTACCTGCACTTCTTATGATGTATCTGATTTTTTCATTTTCATCCCAGACCGGGGAGGTGTCCGGGGAATTAAGCTACAAGATCAGCTACAAGATTGTTGAGGTCAAGAGTGAGGTTTTACACCAGGAAAAAAGTTATGATGAATTGTGCTATGAAGCCGACCAGATCCACTTTTATGTGCGAAAAGCAGCCCACATGACAGAATATTTTCTGCTAGCCGCTGCAGTTTCATTTCCCCTTTATGTCTATCGAATAAGAGGATTCTGGCTTTTTCTTCTCGCAGGGATCATCTGTGTCGGATTTGCTGGTCTGGACGAATATCATCAGTCTTTTGTTGCAGGACGCGGGCCTTCCGTTCGAGATGTCTGCATCGACAGCAGCGGAGCATTTATCGGAATTATACTTGTCCAACTTTTCTGCTGGTCCACCTTACATAATCCGGATTCTCCGAAAAAATCAAAAAAACGCAAAAAACGCCGCAGATCCTGAAATCTGCGGCCATTCTTTTATGTAGCTGTTTTATCTATTCAATATCCCGATTATCGGACTCTTCATCCAAGGATGCCATTTCTTCTGTTTTTTCAGAAATATTCTCTTCCTCATGAAGAGCGTCTGCCAGATGAGCTCGCTCTGCAATGCTCATGCTTTTTTTGGACTGAGCTGTTTCCGGCTGTTCCTGGATTTCTGCTTTCGCAGCTGCTTCCCTGGCACGCTTTTCCTTATCTCTTTTCATAAGATCTCTGCCGCCAATGACCAGCATTACTACTCCGACGATCAGAAATCCCACACCTGCTGCAAAAAATCCCCAGCTGCTGTCATTCGTACCGTTCAGCACATCCTGACACAGCTTATATCCGGTATACAGAAGATAAACGCCTGCCAGAAGCATGATAACAGAACTCCGAAGAGGAGTTCCCTGTTCCTTCGGTTCCTCATTCACAGATTCCTGATTTTCCTGTTCCGACTGTTTATTATTTTCTTCCATCCTGCTTCTCCTCTCGCTTGTCACATATTACTGCTTTTCTGTCTCAATCTCTTCCTCGACAGTTTCAGCTTCCGGTTCTCTGTAAAGACGTCCGTAGATTCTTGTAATTTCTCTCATGTGATACAAAGTCATATCCGAAATCTGTCCCTTAGTCAGTCTCCACTTCCAGTTGTCGCCCAGTGTTGCAGGGGTATTCATACGTGCCTCATTCCCCAGACAGAGATAATCCTGAATCGGAATCACTGCCAGGTCTGCCACACTCGCAAGTGCAGTACGGATCAACGCCCATACACAATCATTTACCGGCGCATCATAACAGTTAATATATTCTCTCACAAAATCCCTGTCATGTCCCTGAAGATTTTCAATCCAGCCTTTTGTAGTCTCATTGTCATGAGTTCCTGTGTAGACAACACAATTATGTTCATATTTATATGGAAGATAAGAGCTGTTCTCGCTTCCGTCAAACGCAAACTGAAGCACTTTCATTCCAGGATAGCCGCTTTCTTTAAGCATTTCCAGGACACTTTCTGTCAAAAATCCAAGATCCTCGGCAATAACCTGAAGATTTTCAATCTCCTTATTCAGCATATTGAACAGATCCATTCCCGGACCTTTTTCCCATTTACCTTTCTTGGCTGTTGTCTCTCCATATGGAATTGCATAATATTCATCAAAGCCACGGAAATGATCGATTCTGACTACATCATATAATTCAAGGCAATGTTTCATTCTCTGAACCCACCACTTATATCCTGTTGCTTTTAGTTTTTTCCAGTCATACAGCGGATTTCCCCAAAGCTGTCCAGTTGCCGAAAATGCATCTGGCGGACAGCCTGCTACTGATTTCGGATTATGCTCCTTATCAAACTGCAGCATTTCAGGGTTAGCCCATGCATCAGAGCTGTCTAAAGCTACATAGATCGGCACATCTCCGATAATACTGATACCTTTTTTGTTTGCATATTTCTTAAGTTTTCTCCACTGCATTGTAAAACAGTACTGCTGAAAACGGTAAAAATCAATCTCTGCTTCAAGTTCCTTCTCTGCTTCTGCCACAGCTTTGGAATTACGGTCTTTGAGTTCTTCCGGCCAGTCGATCCAGCAGACACCTTTCTGAGCATTCTTAATTGCCATAAACAAACAGTAATCCGTCAGCCAGTTCTTCTCTTCCTTCAGAAAAGTCTGATAGTCTTCCTCTCCGGTAAGATCCGCCCTCTCATATGCCTTTCGAAGAAGTTTATATCTGGACATATACATTTTTTCATAGTCCACATAAGATTCGCTTCCACCCCAGTCACAGGATTCACATTCCTCTCTGGTAAGAAGATTTTTCTCTATCAAATCTTCAAGACTGATAAAATAAGGATTTCCTGCAAAGGTAGAAACTGACTGATAAGGAGAATCTCCATATCCAGTAGGTCCTAACGGAAGTATCTGCCAATACTGCTGTCCTGCCTTCTCCAACTGATCTACAAATTCATAGGCTTCCTTAGAAAAACATCCGATTCCGTATTTTGATGGTATACTGGATATACCCATTAAAATGCCGCTTGCTCTCATTTTATCTCCTCCAAATCTGGTAAATATTCACAAAACACATTATACCAATACCATACCCATTTAGTCAAGATAAATAAAAAAGAGAGTTTTCTCTGTTTATTCCATTTCATCTCCGGTCAAAATTCATTTTCCTTCGCCAATGAATATTTTACAAACAGTTCTTCCTCTTCTCTCTGTCTTTCACTGCCGCAGCCTGCCATCACCAGACAGGCTGTAAGCAGAATCATAATAAAAGTCTGTTTTTTTCTCACAATATATCTCCATTTTTTATTTTTAGGGTTTCAAAAAAAACAGTTTTTATTCATATGTCAGAATCCTTTTTTCTTCAGATAGATTACGACATCACGCCAGACTTTCTCCTTGTCTTTTTCGTTCAGGATCTCATGGCGCATCCCCGGATAAAGTTTACCTTTTACATCCAGATATCCCGCACGTCTCATAGCATGAACTGCACTGGCAAATTTACGCACATTTCCCATACACGGATCCTCTGCTCCACTGATAAAAAGCACCGGCATTCTAGGATTTTTGCAATTCCATCCATGAACATCATATGCTTTTTTCATGAGTTCAAACAATGCGAGATATGCATCATCCGAGAAAGTAAATCCACACAATTCAGAACCGGAATATGCCTCATAAACTTCCGGGTCAGAACAGGTCCAGGCATTTGGATTTTTCTCTTTTCGAAATTTCCATACATATGATCCAAAAGAAAGGGATTCCAGTAGATTACTCTTGTGACGGTATCCCAAGAGTTTCCCTTCTGTCTTTGCGATCATTTCACCAAGAAGTCTTGCCTTATTCTCACTTGGTGAACCACACACGATCAGCATATCCATACAGTCATCGTGCTGCCCCGCAAAAGCCCGCACGGCCAGAGATCCCATACTATGACCCATCAGTATCAGCGGAAGATCCGGGAAATATTTACGGATATCACGGTTGACCTTTCCAATATCTTTAAGCATCCCCTCGGCTCCACTTCCATACATATATCCAAGATCTTCTTTTTTACGGATACTTTTGCCGTGTCCTCTGTGGTCATGGATCACAGTCACATATCCCTGCTCTGCAAGATATTCCATAAATGGTATGTAACGTTCCTTGTGTTCACACATTCCATGCACAAGCTGAATAACAGCCCGATATGGCTTCTGTTCCGGACAGATACACAAGGCCGATATTTCCAGTCCATCTGCTTCTGATCTGAAAAAATCTTCGTATTTTTTTGCCATAAGTATTTCCTCCTCTTCACAAAAAGAAATTCCTCTGCTTTCTTCTGTTATATTAAGGTTATTTTAGGGTCTGTAATTGCCCTTGTCAAGTAAGGTTCCCCTCTGCTATAATAAGAAAAAAGGAGGCTCTAATGAAAAAAAATAAAAATAAACCAGAAACTGTTGATACAGCTTCTATTTCTGAGACAGAAGAACTCAATATTCCCAGAAAGAAAAAAAAGAAAACAGGACTGATCGTTTTTCTGATCATACTCGTTCTTGCACTTGCCGGTGCGGCAGGCTATTATTTTATGGAACGTCAGAAACCGGTTTCCACAGCCCAAAACTATCTTGAGAATGTACAGGCAATGAATTTTGACGGCATGAAACAGTTACTGCAAAGCAATGATATGTCAGCGTTGGACAATGCAGATATTACCAATACTGCATACACCGACTTCTTCAGAACACTCAACCAGAAGATGAGCTTCGACATCAAGAAAGTCAAATTCAACATCCAGAACGGAACTGCAACAATAACTGCACACATCAAATACATTGATGGTTCTGATATCTACAAAGAGACCATCACTGAATTTCTGAAGCAGATTGTTTCCACCGCATTTGCCGGAGAAACAATGACCGAAGAAGAAACTCAGCAGAAACTTGCTGCTCTTCTTAAAGAAAAATCAGCCTCTGTAGACGATAAATTCACAGAAGTTGATATTGACTATCCTCTCATAGAAGCAGATGGCAAATGGAAGATCGTTTCTCTCGATGCTGAAACTGTCAAGGTTATGTCCGCGAATTTCACCAATGTTCAGGATGAAATTGATCAGTCTCTCTCCGAACTGGAAGGGTCTGATTCCCAAAATCTTGATGCGCAGGCTGTACCGACTTCCGACAGTACCATTGATATGAGCAATGATAAATTTGCCATTCACTATACCAAGTGTCGTGTTACCAAGGATTATGCCGGAAATTCCTGCATTCTGATCTACTATGATTACACCAACAACGGAAGTTCTCCTTCCAGTGCAATGGTAGATGTTAATCTTCAGGCAGCACAGAATGGACAGCTTCTGGAGGCCGCCATCCTTGCAGAGGACGATGCAGCTGTAGATCAGTTTATGGCTGAAGTAAATCCGGGTCAGACAGTAAATGTCTGCCAGGCATTTACACTTAAAGATCAGTCTGATGTAACCATTCAGGCTGGAGAAGCTTTTACCATCGGCGGCGGAACTGTTACATCTCAGATTTTAAAAGTTCAATGATTTCTCAAAATATTCGCAGTGATTTTTACTGCGAATATTTTTTTTGCTTTATGAAATACTAAAGATTACAAAAACAATGAAAGGATGATCATCTATGGGAAATAAATTTCTAAATTGTTTTGCGCTGACACTTTCTATCATTGGAGCCCTGAACTGGGGACTGATCGGATTTTTTAATCTGAATCTTGTAGCCCTCCTTTTTGGAAGCATGAGCTGGATCTCCCGGATCATTTATGCTCTGGTTGGTCTCTGTGGGCTTTATCTGTTTTCTTTTTATGGGATGACAACTGCTGATCAGGAAACAATCAGTTAAAGAACAAAAAGAAAAGGACTCTGAAATCTCAGAGTCCTTAAGAGCGATAGACGGGGCTCGAACCCGCGGTCTCGACCTTGGCAAGGTCGCGCGTTACCAACTACGCCACTATCGCATAAGAGCGGGTGATGGGAATCGAACCCACGTATCCAGCTTGGAAGGCTGGTGTTCTACCATTGAACTACACCCGCATATCGCTGTGCTTGCGTTGCGTTTGTGTCTCGCTCGCTTCAACGATATTGAGTATATCTTATTACTCAGTATTTGTCAACAGGTTTTTTGAAATTTTTTCAATTTTTTTTATTTTATATTTTTTCCTGTTTTTATATACAGAATCCTTCAGTTTTCCCAGTCCCAGACATCAGTCTTGGAAACAGCAGCTCTGGATTTTTTGATCACAAGCTCCGGACTCTTGGCACTGACCTTTGTATTAGCCGGGATGGATTCTGTAATGAAAGTATTGCCACCAATAATCGTATTCTCTCCGATCACGGTCTCTCCTCCCAATACAGAAGCATTCGAATAAATTGTCACATTATCACAGATAGTTGGATGACGCTTGACATTTGCAAGCTGCTGTCCCTGCCTGGTAGAAAGTGCACCAAGAGTCACTCCCTGATAAAGCTTCACATTACATCCGATTTCTGTTGTCTCACCAATAACCACACCTGTTCCATGGTCAATAAAGAAATAATCTCCTATCGTCGCTCCCGGGTTAATATCGATACCCGTCTTACCATGTGCATATTCTGTCATAATTCTCGGGATATATGGAACCTCTTCTTTATATAAGAGATTTGCCAGTCTGTATACATAGATTGCAAACAGTCCTGGATAAGAAGAAATGATCTCTTCCTTACTCTTCGCAGCCGGGTCACCGTCAAATCCCGCCTGTACATCCTTCAAAAGACGCTGCTGCACATCCGGAAGATGTTCAAAAAAGCCACCACAGATACGATCTGCTTCTTCTGCAGCCCCATCCTGTTCCAGTTTCGGATCTGCATACAGAAGTGCGATCTCAATTTGTTCTTTAAGCCTGTCATAAAGATCATTCAGACGATATCCCGCAAAATGCTCCGGAAACATCTTTGCTGCTGAATCATTCCAGAAATATCCCGGGAAAATAATAGAACGAAGTTCCTTGACAATGTCAATCACTGCCGCTCTGCTTGGAAGTTCCCTGTTATTCTTTGGCATAAATAATTCTTCATTTTTATAATTCTCAGTCAGAACTTCTGTAGCTCTGATGATCACATCTTTCTTTCTGTTCATATACCTAAACCTCTTTCCGCAATTTCTGCAAAGATGCTAATACCTGATGTATTACTACTCTGCGGAGTTTTTTCTTTATATCATATTATAGGATTCTTTTTACGTCAATAAAAGATTCTTTTTCTGTACAAAAAAGAATTGACCTTTCTGTGTTCAGACTATATAATGGAACATGTTCAGGACATTTTGTTTTGAGTCCGGAGATGTACCCAAGTGGCTGAAGGGTCCGCACTCGAAATGCGGTAGGCCGGGCAACCGGTGCGAGGGTTCAAATCCCTCCATCTCCGCTTGACAAACAGAATATTATCTGCTATAATTCATTTTGTTGCAGATAATATTGCAATTATTACAATAATATAGGGGATTGGTCAAATGGTATGATAGGGGTCTCCAAAACCTTTGGTGGGAGTTCGATTCTCTCATCCCCTGCTTAATGAAGCGTGTAAACCTTGAATAAGGATTACACGCTTTATTTTTTATCTCAGATCCCATATTTTTTCAGATCAACTTTTCCATCGACCACTTCCACGCCATCTTCCTTTAGAAGTTTTGCCTGTGCACCCTTTCCCCCAAAAGCAAATTCTCCTGCCAATTCTCCTTTCGCATTTACAACACGAAAACAGGGTATATGTTCCGGATCCGGATTTTTATGAAGAGCATTTCCCACAGCTCTTGCCATTTTTGCATCGCCTGCCATCTCTGCAACCTTTCCATAAGTTGCCACATGTCCTTTCGGAATCCTTTTGACTGCCTCATAAATGCGCTTCGTCGGGCTGTCTGAGATAATATCATAGCTTTCTGCGATCATCCTTCTGATATCTTTATCTGGTATGCTTCCATCCAGAATGATCGTATTCCAGTGTTCTTTATTCTGATGGTATCCAGCAATGACAGAATCGTAAGCTGCACGCCAGAAATCGCGCCATTCCGGACCTACCTTCACGTTCAGATTAATATAACCCTCTCTCTCATAAATCCACAGAAATGCTTTTTTGCTTTCTTTCACTCTCACCAGCTGCCAGTTTGGATCACGAAAAGGTCTGTCTTCATATACATTCTGAAAGGACATCCCATATTCCAGTGCCTCTTCACGTGTCAACATAACTGCTCATCTCCATTTTCTCAATCTTATAAGTGAAATACCCGGAGCAAAACTCCGGGTATCATTTGGTATCATATTCTGATGCTGTCAGATAGCAAGCAGGTTTTTGATTGCTTCCATATACACAAGCACTGCCTGTTCCATGCCTGATACAAGAATAAATTCATCTGCACCATGGATACGGTAGTCGATTCCAGGCATTTCAGGACCAAATGCAATAATATTCTTAAGTGATTTTGCATAGGTTCCTCCACCAATTACCATTGGTTTATTTTCTGTATCACCTGTTACATCTACATAGGCTTTATACAGTGCATTGACAAGAGGAGATTCTTTCGGGAAAAACAGTGCATCTCCGATTCCGAGAAGTTCAATACGTCCGTTCTTATCCTCAAGTCTGCCTTCGCACATCTTGCGTATCTCATCTGCTTTCAGAGTAACCGGAACGCGGATATCGATCGTGCATGTGATCTGTCCATCCTCTGTCTTAACGATTCCATTACACAGAGTCAGCTCACCATATTCATCCTCAAATCTAAGTCCAACACCTGAACCATCACAGGCTGTACCTATATGTGCATTATAAAATTTCACGAAATCATCTTTGAATCCGGCTTTTTCAAGACATTCGCAGGTTACTCCTGCTGCATTGACACCCAGCGTTGGTGTACTTGCATGCGCCGGAATTCCTTTTGCATAAATGCTGATCTGTCCATTCTCTTCCGTCACTTTGTATTCCTGAAGTTTTGTTTCTGCAAGAACTGCCTCCAGCTTATCTTTCAATCCTGCTTCTGCCGGAATAGCTGTATTGCAAGTATCACACACCGCATTGGAAACAAAGCCGCCATTCATGGAAATGATTCGGGTATTCTTTGAATATGCCTTCATCATTACCATGCCCTTCTCTCCATGGATACACGGAAAACTCGCATCTGGTGTAAATCCACAGGATACCTCTTCTGCTACTTTATTGTAATGTTCCATACATTTAGAACCAGTTTCTTCATTGCAGCCCATGATGAGGCGAACTCTTTTATTCAGCTTCACTCCGGAATCGCGGAGAAGTTTCATTGCATAAAGTGCCTCCAGAACCGGTCCCTTATCATCTGTCGTACCACGTCCATAAACATGGTCTCCATCACGGGTAAGGGTAAAAGGATCGTATGTCCAGTCACCGCCCACCGGCACAATATCAAGATGTCCGGCGATTCCAACGATTTCCTCTCCTTCTCCCATCTCTGCATATCCACAGTAGTTGTCCAGATTTACGGTCTTAAAGCCAAGTTCATCAGCAATCTTAAGCCCTTCCTCCAGAGCCTTTGCAGGTCCTTCACCAAAAGGCATTCCCTCTGCCGGAGTACCCAGCTGCGAGTCAATTGCAACAAGTCTTCCGAGATTATTGAGCATTTCTTCTGATAATTCATGAATCTGTTCCTTTATGTCCATAACTGCCTCCCATTTATTTCAGTTTTTGCTAAAAACTTATCTTCCCCTATCCTAGCAGATATTTCTTATTCAATCAACTCTTTCTCCACATTTTCAAATCCGATTCTCTCAATCGTTTCCGCAAAGCGTTCTCCCTTCATACCATTGTCTCTGAAAAAGAGAATTGCTTTTTCAATAACATTGAGAGCTTCTTCTTTTGTGGTAAAAATTTTGTTAAGGGCTCTTCCCTTTGCTGTTTTTTTGCCCCAGCGTCCACCGATATAAATTTTATATCCATAAGTTCCATCTTCAATTGTATGAAACGGACATTTTCCTACACAGCGTCCGCAATGTCTGCACTGATCTTCATTGATCTGAATTTTTCCGTCTGTAACTTTTGCAGCATGATTCGGGCATTCCGCCTCTATCGCACATTTTTTACAGCCTTTACACATATCTGTGTCAACCACCGGAATTCTCTGTCCGATAATCCCCACATCATTCAGATTCGGCTTTACACAGTTATTCGGACATCCACCTACAGCAATCTTAAATTTATGCGGCAGTGCAACCTCTCTGTATCCCTCATAAAAACGCTTATAAATCTCCTCAGAAAGTGCATAGGAATCCAGCAGGCCATACTGGCAGGTTGTTCCCTTGCAGGATACTACCGGACGCACCTTAGCGCCAGTTCCTCCCGTCACCAGACCTTCTTTTGCAATAAACTGCTGAAATTCGTCAATTTTATCATATGGAATTCCCTGTATTTCCACAGAAAGTCTTGTTGTATACAGAAGATTCCCATTCCCGAATTTCTCTGCCGCCTCTGCCATACAGCGATGCTGTGCAGCTGTTACCTTACCATTTATAGTAAGCACACGTGCGGAAAACAGATCTGTTCCTCTGTTATTCAAAAAGCCCATTCCCTTTACTCTTTTTTCATCTTCTTTACTGACAGTTAATGCTGACATGTCTTATCTCCCATCCTGTTTCTTATTTATTCGTAACTGTTCAATACGTTCACAGTAACCTAATCAAAATCCATTCTGGATCACATTCATAATATACCACTTGAGTATGTATTTGAAAAATGATATTATTTTATAGAAACAATAGGTATTTTCTATATCAAAAGGAAACAAAATGACTATACGACATCTGACTATTTTTGTGGCAGTAGCTGACCATGGTTCTATGAGTGCCGCTGCTTCTTATTTATATTTATCCCAGCCTACCATAAGTCAGGCAATCCGGGAACTGGAAAAACATTATAACGGACTTTTGTTTGAACGTCTCGGCAGAAAATTATATCTCACAGAACGTGGCAGGCTGCTGCTTCCACAGGCACGAAATCTGATCCGCCAGTTCCAGCAGGTCGAAGAGCTGATGTTAAACCAGGGACAGTCCTCTACCCTGAAACTTGGTTCCACGATCACGGTCGGAACCTGCCTTACACCATTTCTGATTCCTGAACTTCAGAAACTCTGTCCGGAAGTCCGGGTTCATTCCTATGTAAGTAATACCAAGGACATTGAGCAGAAGCTTCTGCGTTCTGAACTGGATGTGGGAATTGTAGAAGGAGAAGTTCTTTCCTCGGATCTTAGCGTTCTCCCGATCATAGATGACTGTCTGGTACTTGCAGCAGGGAAAGATCATCCTTTCTATCAGAAAAATTATATTCAGGTGCAGGATCTTGCCGAAGAATCCTTTGCTATGCGCGAGCAGGGAAGCGGAACACGACAGCTCTTTGAGGAATATATCACCAGACATCAGATTTCCGTCCAGACAGTCTGGGAATCCAACTGTCCCCGTACACTTCTGAATGCAGTACTTTATGATCAGGTTCTTTCTGTCATGTCCCTGCGGCTTATGAAACACGAGATCCACCATAATACGATCCGTGTTTTTTATAACCAGAATGGAGAATGGAATCGCAAGTTCAAACTTGTCTATCATAAAAACAAATTTCTGACTCCTGCAATCTATGAACTTGAAAAACTGCTTCACACCTATAAAAATATAAAACTACCCGAAAATATGGGAATACTGGAGTAAAAAAACAAATCTCACACTTACGTAATAAAGGAACTTTTCTTATGGAAAAATATATTTATCTTACCGTCGCATCGGACTCAGATGTTTTTAACGTTGGGCAGTTTCTCCGTTCTCAGGGACATCTGACAAAAAAACAGATCAGCCGCGCCAAATTTTATCCTGATGGTATTCAGAAAAACGGTGTACGCTGCCGGATCACGGAATCTGTACTCCCCGGTGACAAGATCCGGGTCTGCCTGGAAACTGCCAAAACAGATTCTGCACAGCTTGTTTCGGATGATTTTTCTTCTCTGGATATTCTCTATGAAGATCAGGATATCCTTGCCGTAAACAAACCAGCCGGAATTCTCACCCATCCATCTGGTGCACATTATACAGACACACTTTCCAATCAGGTGGCGGCTTACTTCCAAAACAAAAAATACTCCATCCGTGTCCGTCCAATTGGACGGCTCGACAAAGAGACCTCTGGTATTGTTCTGTTTGCCAAAAATCAGGTGGCGGCACAACGACTTCAGGTACAGCGTAAAAAACATGTTTTGCAAAAAGAATATCTTGCCGTTGTATCCGGATATCTGCCCAAAGACCTTCCTGATACCTGGCATACGATTGCTTTTCCTATAAAAAAAGTCTCTGACCATCCGCTGCAGATGCAGGCATTTCCTGATTCTGATAATGACTGCAGTACAGATACTTCTTCACCGCTTCCCGCAGTTACCCACTACCGTGTGATTTACAGTACATTAAATTGGTCATTAGTATTTCTTCGACTGGATACCGGACGCACACATCAGATCCGTGTCCATATGAAAGCTCTCGGACATCCGCTTCTGGGCGATAGCTTATATTATAAGAAAGAAGCAACGTCTTCATCTATGCTGCCAGTCTTCACCCGCACTGCCCTCCATGCCTGGAAGCTTTCCTTCAGACAGCCTTTTGATCAAAATGAGATCCGACTGACCGGAGAATTACCTGAGGATTTCAATCAGCTGGTATCCTATTTACATCCACTTTTTCCACCTTGACAGAGGTATTTTTTCATGTAAAAATATTTTTACTGATTATTTTATTTTGGAGGTTTTTTATGTCAGATCAGGTTCGTGATATGACCACCGGCTCTCCATCAAAGCTTATTCTACTATTTGCAGTACCACTGATGCTCGGCAATGTATGTCAGCAGCTTTATACCATGGTAGATACTGTTATTGTAGGACAGATTGCCGGTGTACAGGCTCTGGCAGCCCTTGGTGCGGTGGAATGGATCATGTGGATGGTCCTTGGTGTTTCTACTGGTATCACACAGGGTTTTGCGATTCTTATGGCTCAGGATTACGGAGCACAGAAATGGCGTAAACTGAAGCAGACAGTAGCTCATAGTTACAGACTGACCGCAATAACTGCTGTACTTCTTTTTATCATCAGTCAGGCAGGAGCTTACTGGATGCTTAACCTTTTGAACACTCCGGATAATATTATAGGAATGTCTCTTCTTTACCTCCGGATCGTGTTCTGTGGAATCCCTGTTGTAGCTGCCTATAATATTTTTGCCAGTGTCCTTCGTTCTCTTGGAAACAGTCGCACCCCATTGATTGCTATGGTAATTGCGGCAATGATTAATATTATTCTGGATGTGATTTTTGTCGGACAATTTCATATGAATGTCGCAGGCGCTGCACTTGCAACTGTTATCGCACAGGCCTTTTCGGCAATGTATTGTTTCTTTGCAGTCCGTAAAATTGATATTGTACATATAACAAGAGAGGATTTTCAGACTGCATCGGGACTCAACCGTAAGCTTCTTACCCTGGGTACTCCGATTCTTTTTCAGGATGTAATCATCTCAGTCGGTGGTCTTGTCGTACAGTTTGTTGTTAATGGCTATGGTTTTCTTTTTGTTGCAGGTTTCACTGCCACGAATAAGCTTTACGGAATTCTGGAGATGGCTGCCATTTCCTATGGATATGCAATTGTGACTTATGTTGGACAGAATCTTGGTGCCGGAAAAATCATCCGGATCAAAAGAGGGGTTCATGCCAGTGCACTTCTTGCTCTTCTTACATCTGTCTTTATTTCAATGATCATGTTTATATTTGGAAAACATATCCTGACTGCTTTTATTTCCGGCGATCCGTCACAGACGGAGCAGGTACTTAATATTGCATGGCATTATCTTTCGATTATGGCAAGTGTTTTATTTATTCTTTATTTTCTTTATGTTTA
>CAKRTP010000047.1 GCA_934402155.1 uncultured Blautia sp.
TTATCTGCATGTTTTGCTATATAGTCAAGCGGATATTCGCAATTGAAGCCGGGGACTTACTTGATTCGGTTAACTCATCTTCTGACATTTCCCGAATTTCAGAAGTATCATTGTGTTTTTCTATGATTATCATTCATAAGCCACTACTTTCTATGTTTCATTTCAGCTGCGGTAAAATCATCGCTTCAGGTTCAAGAATGCCTCGGCATTCTTGCTGCGAGATGCACGTCATACAATGCATGACACACTTCTTTTGCGCATCTCTGCAATCCTGCCGGAAACTATATCAGATGGGGGATTGGCTCCCACCACTGATACTGATTTGTTGCTCGCACCTAGAGAGGTGGAACCATCTCACATCTGATATAATATTTTCTTTTATTATGACACAAAATTCATATTTTCGTGTTAAAGGGTGTTTTTTCGTACTTTATAGTCTTTTCTTGCTTTTTGAATCCCTATTATAGTTCTTTGTATCTGCTTTTTGAGTTATTTTTATAAATTCAATCTGTTTGCAATTTGATCAGCCTCTATAATAGCTCAGTATTTTTACTTAGTTTAGTTAAAGTACAATTTTTAGTACTTTATTTTCTATATCACTCTACTTGTGAATATCTGTTCCGCTTCTTGCTTATAACCGAATAACTGTTTCATAATCCACCGTTATCATAAAGATAAGAATCTTCTGATATATTTCTGAAATTCAGACACAATTTCATACATATGCATAATTATACATCGAGTATGAATTTTCCTTGTTTGATATAAAATAGGATTTTTTAAACTCAATTAAGCTAAATTCAACAGTTTTTTCATGATAAAATCAGACTTTAGTTCTAATTTTTTCTTTTAAAGTAAAAAAATAAAACTATCCTAAGCAAGTCATAACGCCCTAAAGCATTATACTATTATACTTCTCAGGATAGTTTTATATGTTTTTGTCCGTCAGATATTTATACTTTGCTCTGTGGACTTACCTGATTTTGTCAGAAGAAAATTCCAACTTGTTCAAGAAAACCTTCAGGGTCTTCTATCTGCGGGAAGTGTTTTGTTTCGTTGATAGTAACAGCCTCCACAGATGGATTGATATTCTGGTATGCCGCCACTGTTGCCTCACCGTTATTCTCTGCCTCACCCTCCACAATATAAAGACTGTTATCAATCTCTTTAAGTGCCCGGGTAATATCAATATTCATATATTTTGATGCTTTATTTGCATATACATTCTTGGCATAACATCCGCCTTTATGGGCAGCTTCATAATAAGCATCCTGAAAGTCCCGAAGAGGGTGGAAAGGATCAAATGCAAAATTCTCAACAAATTCATCATTGACCGCAGATCTGGACACAGTAATATGATACAGCAATGTACCAAATACCGGGATTTCCAGACATCTTCTCAACAGTTTGTCTTTCTTTCCAGGCATCTGCTTCAGAACGCCGGGGTTAACCGGATTAACCAGCATGATCTTGTCAAACAGCTTCTCCTCATTGCGACATGCCATAATGACAAATGCACCTGAATATCCACTGACAATTACATCTGTTTTCTCTCTGATCACATTTCTGATAAATTCACAGATGCTCTGCACATATACAAAATTTGTATATGTCATACCTGGTTTTTCAGATCGTCCACATCCCGGCAGATCTATGCTGTATACAGTATGTTCCAACGCAAGATCATCTTCTATTCTGCTCCATTCATATCCGGATCCCCCCGGAAGCATATCATGGATCAGAAGAACAGGACTTCCGTTTCCTTTTCTCGTATAATAAATATCACCAAATCGCCAATGATAGTAGTTCTTTCCGTTTGTATCAAGCATTTCTTTCAGACTTGCTGATGCTGCAACCACTTTATTTACGACATGAATTATGGCTGTTGTCGTCGTTGCCAGTGCTGCGAGAGTTATCCATCGTTTACCGTGTTTATTCATGTTTTCCATTACCTCCCTGTTCATGTCTGAGTAGCCTTATTATACGCTAAATAAAAAACTTTTACAATCTATAACAAAGAAAGAAGTTTCTTCACATCTTCCATTTTTGTTGCCCAGCTTGTCGCAAATCTGACAGCTGTATGAGAATCATCTGTTTTTTCCCAGAAACTGAACTGCACTTCTTTTCTAAGTTCTTCCAGCCGTGTATCCTCAAGGATAATAAACTGCTGGTTGGTTGGAGAATCCAAAAGAAATTTGTATCCTTTTTCCCATAAACCTTTTTTCAGAACTGCTGCCGTCTCAATCGCATTTTTACCAATTTCTTTATACAGATCATCTGTAAAAAGGGCATCAAACTGTACTCCTGTTAGCCTTCCTTTCGCCAGCAGTGCTCCATGCTGTTTTACTCTTGTAAGAAAATGTTTCGGCATCATATCTCCTGTAAACACAACTGCTTCTCCACACAGTGTCCCTGCTTTTGTTCCGCCGATATAGAACACATCACAGAACCTTGCAATATCCTGCAGGGTTACATCACTTTTCTCAGCTGCAATTCCATATATCAGCCTTGCACCATCCAGGTAGAGCGGCATTTTATATTCTCTGCATACAGTTGAAAGTGCTTCCAGTTCTTTTCTGGAATACAATGTTCCATACTCTGTCGGATGTGAAATATAGACCATTCCCGGAAAAACCATATGCTCATGATTTTCATCTCCATAAAATCTTTCTGCCAGTTCCCGGAGATCTTCTGCACAGATTTTACCATTTGTCTGTGGAAGCTCCAGAACTTTATGACCGGTAAATTCGATTGCACCGGCCTCATGTGTGCTGACATGCCCTGTCTGAGCCGCCACAACCCCTTCATATGGCTCCAAAATAGTATCAATGACAATCTGATTGGTCTGCGTCCCACCGGTCAGCAAAAAGACTTCTGCGTCCTCACAGCCACAAGCCCTTTTAATCTTCTCCTTAGCAGAATCACAATAACGATCCATCCCGTATCCTGCAAGCTGTTCCATATTGGTATCGATCAGATGCTGAAGAATTTTTTCATGTGCACCTTCTGAATAGTCATTTACGAAATATAACATCTTTATTTCCTCTCTTATCATAAAATCAGATTTATTTTATCACTGCCTTTTCTTTTTTACCACCGGTAAACGTAATATTTCTGTTGTACAATCGATCCAAAAAAGATACAATAAAGTTATCAAACTCTAGGAGGAATATCTATGAAAAAGAAATTTTCCAGAAATTTATTTGCAGTTCTTATTGCAGTCTGTATGATGATTCTCTGTACTCCTGTTACTCCACAGGCTGCTGTCTCCAGGCTTTCTGCCCCACATTTAAAGAGTGCCAGAACTGCCGGCAATGGTATCTCTCTCAATTGGACACGTGTCTCAAATGCTTCCGGTTATGTGATCTATCGAAACAATAAATATATTGCCGGTGTAAAAGGAAATAAAAGCCTTGTTTATCTGGACAGAAAAGCAAAAACCGGTACCAAATACACCTATTATGTAAAAGCTTTTCGCCAGCATGGCAAAAACCGCATTTACAGCAATGCCAGCAACCGGCTTCAATGTGTCCGAAAGGCCATCTCCAATAATGGTCTGGGAACACCGGTTCAGACAGGTGTACGTTTCTGGAGAAATCTCAGTGCCAATGGTGCTAATGGAGTAACTTACGGAACAACCTGGAATAAGATCAAAGGTGCACACGGATATCAGGTACAGATCCGTGGATATGAATTTGGAAATGTTCTCACATATAGCAAATTCACACGACAGACAAAATTCGGTGAGAGTTTTTCCTGCTTTGACAAAATCGGAATGAGAATAAGAGCCTATAAACTTGTAAATGGAAACAAAGTATATGGTCCTTTCAGCAAATGGTCCTTCAGTAAAGTTTATTAGACTTTGATACAGAATCAGCCCGGATCGATAGAAAATCATCAATCCGGGCTGATTTTTTATTCTTCTTCAGAATCTGTTCCTTTATCCTGATCTATAACATCCTGATACGCTTCATCCATATCACGGACATTCATCTTGTTAACCAGATAAGTTTTATCTCCAACAACTGCTGCATAAAAGTTTGTATCATATTCATAATACTCCACCGTTGTTTCATTACCGTCTGTATCCTTAAACACAAAAACATATGCCGGATCACCTTCCGGAGTATATTCTTCAGTAAGACGCTGCTGGGCAGTCATATTGATAAGTTTGTTATAAAAGGTTGTAAATATTGTATCCTCAAGTTCTGTTCCATCCAGTTTATATGAAACCGTTGTTGTCTCCTCTGCATCTTCATCATCACTGTCTTTGGTCGTCTCTCTTGTCACTGTCACTGTATGGTCACTGTCGGTAGTTTTCACTTCCAGTGAATCCAGATTGTTGACAGCAAGATAATTTACGGAAAGACTGTAAAAATCAGAAGCCGTGCTGTCCAGTATATCTGTCATAGAATCCTCTGCAATTGTATAAACTTCATTGCTGTCATCTACTTTGACATAACGATCACTGCCTGTCTCATCTCCAACATAGATGGTAATTTCTTTTTCACCAGTTTTTGTCTCCGCTTCTGTCTCAGAAGAAGCATCTGTATCTGCTGACTCATCATCCTCTGCTGCATCAGAATCATCCTCTACTGTTTCTTCCTCTGTATATTTCGCTGTTATCACTGCATATGGATCATCAAATCCATATTTTGAATCATCTGTGCAGTTATAATCTATGAAATCATCATATGTCAGAGATCCTATCGCTGTTGTCACATTTCCTGCCTTATCTGTATCTGCTTTTTCTGAAGACTTGCCATCTGATACATTCCAGAAAAGACTATCCGGATCCTGTGATAATTCATATCCGTCTTCCTTCTCCACTCTGACATCTGTAATTGTCGAAGATGTCACTGCCGGAAAACTTCCACTCTGCGCAAAATCATACAGCGTTCCCATAAACGGCTCTATTGCTGAACTGTCTACCAGATACACATTCTTATCATCGTCACTTTTTTTCACATAATACTGACTCGTAGAATCATTTTTTATGCCTATCTGAATCACAATTTCATCATTTTCTGTCGTAAGTCTGATCTCATTCTGTGGAGAATCCAGATCGTATTCACTCAAATCATCTACATCTGAAATCTGCTGTGCTGCAGTGAGGGATGAAACACCCTCAACTGCACTATTTACTATGTCCTGATCCACCGGAAAATCCGCGTCACTTTTATCCGACCAGGCATCATCTTTCTTATCAAATTCTATATTATCCTGACCTGCTGTAAACGCAACTGAAGTTATCTCATCCGAGTCTACACTGGTCAGTTCAACACTGTCATCTTCTGCTTCAGACTCTTTTTTTTCCTGAGAAGAAATATAAGAATTCACTCCCACATAAGCTCCTGAAACAACACCAAGAACAACCACAGCGGAGACAAGTTTTACTGTTTTTTTCTTCATTATGCCTTTCTCCTTTTCAGCCATACTCCAAAGCCGATCACCAGGAATACAATCGGGATCAGTCCCATAACAACTATCTTCCAGAAACTTGTATCATATGCTGTCAGAGTCAGATAGGAAACCTGAAGATCTTTTGCCGGAACAGAAACTGTGGAAGTCTCCTCAGAACTGCACATCCAGCTTAAGGATTCCAGAATCATCTGTTCATTTCCCCCGGATACCATCTGATTGATCTGACTATCCATCAGATTTGAAGAAGAATAATAAACAATCTGTGTCTCTTTATCATCATCCAGAGATTCTGTAATGCTCACACCAAGATCAAACGGACCCTCGATATCATCATCTGTTTCTTCAATACTTCCACTGTTTACATCTGTCTTGGAATATGCCTTATCCGATGTAGTCAGAAGACTGCTGATCGTAACAGTGTCTCTTGTGTCATCGGTTTTTTGGATGCCCTGTGCATAAGGCATCAGTACATAATATCCTTTGGAAGCAAAATCAGTGATCGCATCTGTACTGTTGACTGTAGGAACCAGATAATAAGGCATCTGTGCATAATGCTGTGAATCACCCTCAATTACGATTCCCTCTGTCCTCTCTACTCCATAATTAGCAAGTACAGCATCAAAATTCGTCATGGATTCTTCTGTGTAGTCAGAAAAGATCATAGCTTTTCCGCCATCTTCCAGATACTCAATGATCGCATCTTTTTCTGTCTCGGAAATATCACTTGTCGGTGCATTGATCAGGAGGCAGGCAGCATCGTCCGGCACACTCTCTTCTGTCAGAAGGTTCAATGACTGAATATCTATATTTGCCTTCTCAATACCTTCTTTTAATGTAGAATCAAGTTCTTTCTCTCCATGTCCGTCAAGTGTATACAAAATCGGAAGATTTTCGGATGTCACATAGGAAATTGCACTGTCGATCTGTCCTTCACCATCAAATCCTGTTGTTGTGTAACTGTAAGTATTATAGTCCATAGAAGACTGATAAATAGTATCATAAGATACAACTTTACTTCTGTCTCCGCATACAACGATGAGACTGTTTGCAGACACTTCATCACTTGTATACTGAGAAGTGAATTTCGGATTTACAACAGGGTCTTTTGTTTCAACTTTAATATGCGAAGATTCCTCTGCATATTTTTCCAGAAGTTTCTGCAGTGTTTCATCTTCAGATCCACTCTTTACAACCTGATAAATTGTGATATCTTTGTCCAGTTTTTTCAGAAAAGATTTCGTTTCATCACCAATGCTGTAAAGTTTCTGCGAACTCACATCAAACTCTGTATATTTCGTCGGAAGTGATCCGATGATCATATTTACTACTATAACGATCACAATAAATATTGCACTGATCGCAACGCTGTACGAACCATTTTTCAAATATTTTTTGTTCACAGAACCCTGAATTTTCTGTTTCAGGGATTTTTTTTCTTTTACTTTCTCGTTATCGTGGGATTTTTTCTTATTCTTCCACTTTTCCGTCAATTTCATCTTTCTGGCCTCCTTAATTCCAACGTCTCTTCATAATAGACTGCACTGTCAGAAAAAGACAAACTGCAATCACTGACAGGAAATATAAAATCCCTTTTACGTCAAAGATTGAATTGGCAAAGTTGTCAAAATGGCTGCTCAGATTGACGATATTCAATACTTTCTGAATTCCTCCTGAGAAAAATGAAGAATTTACCACATATACAACTGCAAGAATTATTTCACCGATCACACATACTGCTGCCGAGATCAGAAGGTTCTTGATCATTGTATAAATGATAAGTGCTGCTGCAAAAATCAAAAGTCCAAATGTGATACATGTTGACAGCGCTCCCTCTGAAAAGAATGAAGAAATTCCATTCATCATATAAAACGCAAACAAAAATACAAATGTCAGAACTGCTGCAATCACCTGGCTCTCCGTCAGCGAAGATAAGAAGACACCAATCGCAAGGTTCGCACATCCCAGAAGGAAGAATCCCATAATACCCGTATACGCACCTGCAAAAGAAACTGTTCCGAATTTTGACATCAGTAATGGATAAAAACACATGATGAGCATTGGAATTGCAAAGATTGTCACCAGTGCCAGATATTTACCAATTACAATCTGAGCAACAGATACCGGTGCTGTCAGAAGAAGCTGGTCTGTTTTCTGCTTTCGTTCCTCTGCAAGAACTCTCATTGTCAGAATCGGAACGCTGACAAGAAATACAAAAGTCAGTGCGCTCAGTGTATATTCAAATTTCGGATATGCTGCCCCTAACTGATATGCTGAAAAATAAATACCTGTAAGAAGCAGGATAAAAAAGATAAATAAATATCCTACCATAGATGTGAGATAGCTTCTCAGCTCTCTTTTATATACTGCTGTCATTTAGCTTCCCCCTCTTTCTCCGTTCCCTGAGATTTATTCTTATTATCTTCCGTCAGTTCCAGGAAAATTTCTTCCAGTGATACTTTCTTCGACTTCATTTCAAGAATCGGATAGTGATTGTCTGCCATCTTAAAGAATACTTCTTCCCGGATATCTGTACTCTCTTCTGTAGAAAGATTAACTTCCCATCCTTCCTGTTCTTTTGACGCAGTAATGGAAATTTCCCTGATTCCGGGAATTTCTCCAAGAAGAATTCGAATATGATCTCTGTCACCTTTTACAAGAAGAGAAAGCGTATTTGATCCCTGTGCAAGTTTACTTAAGTTGTCCGGTGTATCACTGGCAACCAGTTTTCCATGAGAAATGATCAGAACATAATCACAGACTGCACTTACTTCTGAAAGAATATGTGAACTCAGGATAACGGTATGTTTCTTTTTGAGATTTTTTATAAGATCACGGATTTCTATGATCTGTTTCGGATCAAGTCCAACTGTAGGTTCATCAAGAATAATGACTTCCGGATATCCGAGGATTGCCTGTGCAAGTCCGACTCTCTGTCTGTAACCTTTGGACAGATTTTTGATCAGTCGGTTTCTCATATCTGAAATTTTTACCATTTCCATGACTTCTTCAACCATGGATTTCTTTTTGTCTTTTGGAATTTTTTTGAGATCAGCGGCGAAATTCATATATTCCAGCACTGTCATATCGAAATAAAGAGGTGGCATTTCCGGCAGATAACCAATACACTTCTTTGCCTGTTCCGGCTCTTCCAGTATATCGTGACCATCGATAGTCACTGTCCCTTCTGTAGATGCAATATAACCGGTGATCATATTCATAGTCGTTGATTTTCCGGCTCCGTTCGGCCCCAGAAAGCCGTAGATTTTTCCTTTCTCTATCCTAAAAGAAAGGTGGTCAACTGCTGTATGATCTCCATAGCGTTTGACCAGATTGTTTACTTCAATCACAAAACTCTCCTCCTTTTCATTATAAACAGAAAATGTTTCCGGGCGAAACAGAGATAGGGGGTACCCGGAAACATCTTTTATTTGCGGAACAGATCTTACGTCTGTTCCTTTAAATATTCTATGGGAAAGTTGTGATAAAAATAGGATAAATGTGTGATGATTTTGTGAAAATGGACGCGAAATAAACTTCGTAAATTATGATAAAGGTTCTTTCAGCGGAGTTCCTGCTTTTCGCGGATAACGTCCTGGTGTCGCTTTGATCTTCTCGATCACGACAAGAGAACGCTGGATTTCTGAATCAGGAAGCTGGAAGTAAACAACATCCTGGATTTTTCCTCCAAGGATTTTGACTGCTTTCTGTGCCTGCTCTACTTCCTCCTGAACAGTACCTGATTTATAAGAAACAAAGTAACCCCCGGTCTTTACATACGGGAGACAATATTCTGACAAAGTCGCCAGATTAGACACTGCACGTGACACACAAAGATCATAAGTTTCTCTGTATTGTTTGTTCTTTGCATATTCTTCAGCTCTTCCATGAATCGCAGTGATATTTTCCAGTTTCAGTAACTGAAAAGTTTCTTCAAGAAAATTAACTCTTTTTTTCAGAGAATCCAGAAGACAGGATTCCAGATGTGGAAACGCGATCTTGAGAGGAACACCTGGAAATCCTGCACCTGTGCCTATATCCATGATTCTTTTTATCCTGCTCATGTCCACAGCTTTTACACAGGCAAGACTGTCCAGAAAATGTTTCACCAGTACCTCCTGAAATTCTGTGATCCCGGTCAGATTCATAACTTTATTTTTTTCTACAAGATATTCGTAGAAATCAATAAACTGTTTTTTCTGCACTTCATCAAGACTGATACCAAGTTCCTGACATCCCTCTTCCAGTATTTTTAAATCATATACCATTAATTTACTCCTTCTTTATACATTTCGTCTGTACTGTTCCAGATATACCAGAAGCACAGAGATATCTGCCGGAGATACTCCGGATATTCTGGATGCCTGACCGATGGATACAGGACGATACGCTTCCAGTTTCTGCTTCGCCTCAATACGAAGGCTTCCGACCTTTTCATAATCCAGATTTTCCGGGATCTTCTTTGCTTCCATTTTTTTGAACTGCTCTACCTGTTTCATCTGGCGTTTGATATATCCTTCATATTTAAGATTGATCTCAACCTGTTCTTTCACATCCCATGGAAGCTCCGGCCGTTCTTTGTCAATTGGTGCAAGATCTTCATAACCGAGTTCCGGTCTGCGAATCAGTTCCGCAATCGTTGTTCCGGATTTGAGAAGAGTACTTCCTTTCTCTTCAAGAAGTTTCTGAACTTCTGGTGTTCCTCCGATCGTCGCATGTTCTGTTCTCTCGATTTCCTTTGCTATTGCGGTCTCCTTTTCGAGAAGTTTCTGATAAGTTTCTTCATCAATCAAACCTACCTGATAACCTTTTTTGCGAAGTCGTAAGTCCGCATTATCCTGTCTGAGAAGCAAACGATACTCTGCGCGGCTGGTCATCATACGATACGGTTCATGATTCTCCTTTGTAACAAGATCATCGATCAGAACACCGATATATGCTTCTGAACGGTCAAGGATCAGCTGTTCCTGACCTTTTACTTCCATAGCTGCATTAATTCCGGCAATCAGTCCCTGTGCTGCTGCTTCTTCATATCCTGAACTTCCGTTAAACTGCCCGCCGCTGAAAAGACCTTTTATTTTTTTGAATTCCAATGTCGGATAAAGCTGTCTTGGATTGATACAGTCATATTCAATCGCATAAGCATTTTTTACAATCTTTGCATTCTCAAGTCCCGGTACAGAATGGTACATTTCATCCTGTACATCCTCCGGAAGAGAGCTTGACATTCCTCCGATATACATCTCATTCGTGTAAAGTCCCTCCGGCTCAATAAATACCTGGTGTCGTTTTTTGTCTGAAAATCTTACAACTTTATCCTCGATCGACGGACAGTATCTTGGACCGGTTCCCTCTATCATTCCTGAATACAACGGAGAACGGTCAAGATTTGCACGGATGATCTCATGTGTTTTTTCATTTGTGTAAGTAAGCCAGCAGGATTTCTGATCGATCTGTACACTTTCAGGATCTGTGGAAAAGGAAAATGGTACAACTCTTTTGTCACCAAACTGTTCTTCCATCTTGGAATAATCAATCGTATTTCCTGCGATTCGTGCCGGTGTTCCTGTCTTAAAACGAAACATCTCAATCCCAAGTTCTTTAAGAGAGTCTGTCAGATAATTTGCTGCCTGCAAACCATTCGGACCTGTATAATTACTGATATCACCATAAATACAGCGTGCCTTCAGATAAGTTCCTGTACAAAGAACAACTGCCTGACAATGATAAACAGCTCCTGAATAGAGTTTTACCCCAGTAATCCTGCCTTCATCTGTCAGAAGCTTTGTTACTTCTCCCTGTTTGATCGTAAGATTGGGCTGGTTTTCCAGCGTCTTACGCATTTCTGTACTGTATGCCTGTTTGTCTGCCTGCGCTCTGAGTGAATGTACCGCAGGCCCCTTGGACTGGTTTAACATTTTTGACTGAATAAAAGTCTTATCAATATTTTTACCCATCTCTCCGCCAAGTGCATCCAGCTCTCTTACCAGATGCCCTTTTGAACTGCCTCCTATATTCGGATTGCACGGCATCAGTGCAATGCTGTCCACACTGACAGTAAACATTACTGTATCTAGTCCCAGTCTTGCACAGGCAAGAGCCGCTTCACATCCTGCATGACCGGCTCCAACTACAACAATATCACAGTTTTTTTCCAGTCTTCTGTCCTTCATTTTTATCTTCCCTTCTGTTATAAACAATTTTATTTTCCTGTACAGAATTTGCTGAAGATCTCATTTACCAGATCCTCCCCGACAGATTCTCCTACAATCCGCCCAAGACTTTCATAAGCATTCATAAGATCAATAGAAAAGAAATCCTCTGCCATTCCCATCTCAATACTGTTCTTTACAAGTTCCAGACTTTCTTTTGCTTCCTCCAAAGCAGCCTTGTGCCGTGCATTTGTAATGTACACCTCATCATTAAAAGAAAGTTCTCCCTCGAAAAACATGTTTTTGATCTCTTCTTCCAGTTCATGGATTCCTGTTTCTTCTACTATGGAAACAGGAATTACCGGACTTCCTGTTTTTTCCTGAAGTTTTTTCATATTCACTGCCGGTTCCAGATCTGTCTTATTGTAGATCACAATGCTTTTTCTTCCTGAAAGCAGTTCTATGATTTCTTCATCATTTTCATCAAGTGCTCTGGAAGAATCCACAACATATAAAATAAGATCAGCATCTTCTGCCATCTGTTTTGCTTTTCCTACACCGATTTTTTCCACTAGATCTTCTGTTTCCCGGATTCCTGCTGTATCAATGACTCGAAGCGTAATTCCATTCAGCGAAATATACTCTTCCAGAATATCTCTGGTCGTACCTTCGATTTCTGTGACAATTGCACGGTCTTCTCCCACCAGAAAATTTAAAAGAGAAGATTTTCCGGCATTTGGTTTACCAAGAATGACAGTTTTTATCCCCTCCTGGATCATGCGTCCATCATCAGCAGTTTTCAACAGAGCTGCGACCTCTCCGGCTTCTTTATCCACAATTCCCTCAAGTTCCTGTGGATAGCCTTCCAGATCATAATGCTCAGGATCATCCAGTGCCGATTCTATATATGCTATCTGATAAAGCAGTCTGCTTCTGATTTCTTTGACAGCTCTTTGCACTGAACCTTTAAGCTGCTCTACAGAACTCTTAAGTGCCATGGAATTCCTTGCCTGAATGACATCCATGACAGCCTCCGCCTGTGACAGATCCAGCCGTCCATTTAAAAAAGCTCTCTTTGTAAATTCACCTGGTTCTGCAATTACCGCTCCGTTTTTCAGTACTGTTTCCAGAACCTTTTTCATGGCATAAACACCACCATGACAATCTATTTCTACAGTATCCTCACCCGTATAAGTATGAGGACCTCTCATGATCATAACCAGAACTTCATCTACCACATCTTCTCCATCATAGATAAATCCATAATGAATTGTATGGCTCTGTACTTCCCTGATATTTTTCTTTCCGTTTTTGGAACGATAAATCCGGGAAATCACCTCCATTGCCTCATCTCCGCTGATACGGACGATTCCTATTCCGGAAGCACTCATAGCTGTTGAGATTGCGGCGATTGTTTTTTCCATAATTCCTCCTTATAAATGAAATATCTGCTGACGCAGATATCTTTATTTTTTTTATAAAGTACGATTACTCCATGTCTTCGACATTCCCGTAATCGTATCCCAATTCGTAATCCAGCCTGTCGGCTTACTTACTCATTTGGATTAGCCTTGGAAATAGATATGTTGCATCGTAAGCAAGCTTCCGCTGCTAACATATCTGCTTCCAAGGACTTTATAAAAAAAATGTTATCCCAGAGAAAGCACACGTTTATTACGTGTTATTCATGCTTTCACCTAGAATAACATTTTCTAT
>CAKRTP010000048.1 GCA_934402155.1 uncultured Blautia sp.
GATTTGTTCAGCGTATTCTGCATATCCAGTTTCCCAGATCTTGTATTCAGTTCCGCTTTTTTCTTTTCCCTCTCAAGATCTTTCCTGTCAAAAGCCACCAGTTCTGTGCCGGCTTTGACGGTATCGCCTTCCTTGAAATCGACTTTATCTACTCTCGCATTCACCGGTGAAAAATATGTCCTGGATTCCTCACTTACAACTGTTCCGCTGGCCTCCACGGTCTGCTGAACATCACCGATCTCAGCCGTTACAACCTCAACCTGCGGAATCACTTCCTCGCCCGATGACATCTTTCCAAAAACAGATACACCTCCTGCCGCCACAACAACAAGCACACCTGCACCAATCAGCAGTTTCTTTCTAGATTTTTTCTTCTTCACTCTTCTGCCTCCTGATCAAAATTCTCATTTATCGTATCAGACTCTATTTTTCCATCCATGATCCGGACCACTCGTCGTGCCTGCGCGGCAATTCCATTATCATGTGTGATCAGGATCACTGTTCTTCCTGATTTGTGCATTTTCCTGAGAATTGCAAGAATCTCTCTGCTGGATGCAGAATCCAGATTTCCTGTCGGTTCATCCGCAAGGATCACCGGCGGCTGTGCAGCGATCGCTCTGGCTATCGCCACCCTCTGCTGCTGTCCGCCGGACATTTCACTCGGTTTATGATCCATACGTTTCTCAAGTCCAACCAGTTTCAGGGAATCGACCGCAAGCTGATGTCTTGTTTTCTTGTCAACACCTCTGTAGATCAGTGGAAGCTCCACGTTTTCTATCGCATTCAGGTTTGGAATCAGATTAAATCCCTGAAAGATAAAACCTATCTCCCGATTCCTGACTTCAGAAAGTTCATTGTCCGTCATTTCGGATACATCTGTCCCATTCAGATAATATCTGCCGGATGTCGGAACATCCAGACAGCCAAGCATGTTCATAAATGTAGATTTACCTGAACCAGACTGACCGATGATCGCCACCAGCTCACCCTTTTTGATCTCCAGGCTCACATGATCCAGAGCTCGCACTTCGTTTTCTCCGGGATTATAAATTTTGCATAAGTCCTCTACTTTGATCAGAATATCATTATCCATAAAATCTCCTCTGTTGTGGCTCTTCTTGAGCCTGTTGTCGTGTGCTGTTCCGTCTGTTTCCGATCCCCCGGTTTTCTGTTCAGTTACGCATCAAGCAAAAATGCCTTATATGCTTTCTTTGCTTCATAAATATCTGCTTTGCTTGTTACCTCCCACGGAGCATGCATGCTGAGCACAGATACACCGCTGTCGATCACGTTCATTCCGTAAAGAGCTGCGATATATGCGATGGTTCCGCCGCCGCCAACATCAACCTTGCCAAGTTCCGCTGTCTGGAATGCAACCTGATTGTCATCAAAGATTTTGCGGACTTTTGCCACATATTCTGCATTTGCATCATTGGAACCGGATTTTCCTCTTGCTCCTGTAAATTTATTCAGTACGATACCTCTTCCAAGATATGCTGAATTCTTTTTCTCAAAACATTCTCCATAAGCCGGATCATATCCTGCACTTACATCAGAGGAAAGCATACTGCAGTTGCGAAGAGTTCTTCTGAGTACCAGGTCTGAATAACATCCCATACCCTCAAGAAGTTCTGCCACTGTATTCTCAAAGAATCTGGACTGCATTCCGGTCGCTCCGACACTTCCGATCTCTTCCTTATCTGTCAGCAGACAGCAGCTTGTGCGTTTCGGTGCTTCCATTTCCATCATTGCCACAAAGGAGGTATAAGCGCAGACACGGTCATCCTGTCCGTAAGCTGCTACCATACTTCTGTCAAGTCCGCAGTCACGTGCCTTTCCTGCCGGAACAATCTCCAGTTCTGCTGAAAGGAAATCTTCTTCCTCTACATCGTATTTCTCTTTGAGGATGCGAAGGACGTTGGATTTCACTGCTTCTTTCTGCTTCTCATCTGTGCTCTCACTGAGCGGTCTGCTTCCGATCAGAATGTCAAGGTTTTCTCCCTCGATAACCTCTGCAGCTTTTTTCTGCAGCTGTTTGCCTGCAAGATGGATCAGAAGGTCTGTGATGTATACGATCGGATCATTTTCATCTTCACCGATAACCACATCAACTACGCTTCCGTCTTTTTTGACGATCACACCATGGATCGCAAGTGGAATTGCCACCCACTGGTATTTCTTGACACCTCCGTAGTAATGAGTATCAAGATATGCCAGATCTGTATCTTCATATAAAGGATTCTGCTTCACATCAAGACGTGGAGAATCAATATGTGCACCCAGAATATTCATACCTTTTTCTAACGGCTCCTGGCCTACATGGAACAGAGCCATGATCTTCTTCATACCAACTGCATATACTTTGTCACCTGGCTGAATCTTCTCTCCTGCTGCCAGCTTTGTCTCAAGATTTACATAACCATTGGCTTCTGCCTCTCTGACAAGCTCTGTTACACATTCACGTTCCGTCTTGCCTGCATCCAGGAATGCACGGTAATCCTTCGCGAGTTTCTCCATTGCTGTTTCATCTGCTTCCCCGTAGGAAAGCCATGCGTTCTTTCTTTCCATTATATATAACCACCTTTCGATTAATTGTTTACTGTATCTCCGGATACAGATATCTTCCCCATTATAGAACAAACTTCTGTATATTTCTACAATCCTCGCAATTCTTAATCAAAAAATAAGAAGTACCTGTGAACAGTTGCAAGTGCATTACTTATTCCTCATTTTTTACAGTTTTTTCTTGAAAAATTCCTGTATGTCATTACAATAAAATTATTATAACTGTTCAGTACCCTCACAGGTACAAATTATTATCTTATCTATGGAGGTCCTCTATGCAGCAATCCACCGATCTGCAGAATCTTTTGCATTCTGTCCACAAAAAAAGTTATCCTGCCTACAAATCTCTGAAAGGCAGCTATCAGTTTCATAATTATATTCTCTCCATCGATCATGTGCAGGGAGATCCGTTTGCCTCTCCTTCTCATATCAGTATCCGGGTCTCGCACAAAACAGCCGGTTTTCCGAGAGAATATTATAAAGATTCTGTCACCAATATGACCCTTGCCGATTATCTCACCAGACAGTTCGAGAAACAGATCACCCACTATACCTTCCGTGCAAAAGGCTCCGGCAAAAGCGGACTGATCTCTGTAAGTCACTGCGGGCAGGAAGTTCTCAGGCGTACCGCCTGTGAGATCACAGAAAAGGAAATCATCGCCCGTTTCTTTATCGGATTTCCGGCAAATGGAAGAACGATCAATGCCACTGAACTGGAAAAAATCCTCTTTGAGTTTCTTCCGGTCTGTATACAAAAAGCCTTTTTCTACAAAAATACAAACCATAAGGAACTGGAAGATGCTATTTTTCTTGCTGAAGATCAGAACTATATCCGAAGCCAGCTCTCTGCCGGAAATCTTGTCGCTTTCGTCGCTGACGGTTCTGTGCTTCCGAGAGAGAGCGGGATTTCTTCCCGGCCAATGAAAGATTCCGTTCCTTTTATTTCCCCGGAATCTCTGCGTGTTACCATGACTCTCCCACATAAGGGTGAGATCTCCGGTATGGGAATCCCACGCGGCATTACCCTGATTGTGGGCGGCGGCTACCATGGCAAATCTACGCTTCTGAATGCTCTAGAACTCGGTGTATACAATCATATTTCCGGTGACGGCCGTGAATATGTCATCGCAGACGATACCGCACTGAAACTTCGTTCCGAAGACGGACGTTTTATTAAGGATGTAGATATCTCTCTGTTCATCAATGATCTTCCAAACAAAAAAGACACTCGTTGTTTTTCTACAGAAGATGCCAGTGGCAGCACATCTCAGGCGGCCGGTATCGTAGAGGGAATGGAGGCCGGAAGCAGAGTTTTCCTGCTGGACGAAGATACTTCTGCCACAAATTTCATGGTACGTGATACTTTCATGCAGGAAGTAATATCCAGAGAACAGGAACCGATCACCCCATTTCTCGAACGTGCCGAAGATCTCTATAAAAAAGCTGGAATATCCACAATTCTCGTAGCCGGAAGCTCCGGAGCATTTTTCCACATTGCAGACACGATTATCCAGATGGATTCCTATCATCCTGTGGATATCTCCGAAAAAGTCAGAGCATTATGTGGAAAATATCCCCTGAATCCTGTCAAAGCATCAGCGTTTGCCTTTCCGGTGAGTCATCGCATCATGAAAAAGCAGGCTCCTTCCATCCGCTCACACGGAAGAAACGCCGGCCGCCCGGAACAGCTCAAAATAAAAGTACATGGAAAAGATGGATTCCTGATCGGAAAACAGGATGTAGATCTCCGCTACGTGGAACAGCTGATTGATCCGGAGCAGACAGCAGCACTTGGGCTGCTTCTCAGATTCGCCCTCGAAAAGCTTGCCGATGACCACCGTACTGTCACAGACATCATTGAAGTTCTTTCCGGACAGCTTGAGCAGCATGGTCTCTCCTTCCTGTCCGGAGGTTCTTATATTTCCTGTGGATATGCCCTTCCAAGGATTCAGGAAATCTATTCCTGCTTTAATCGCTATCGAAGATAATAAAACGGAAAACTGCCGCCAGCCCGACGATCTTGCCAGGTGGCGGCAGTTTAAAGTTCTGTTTTATTTTTAGGGAAAGGAAAGAGTTCCGGCAACTCTCCCGGCATTGAAGTGTTGCCGAAGGTCTTAAAAGGCTTTTCCTTTAAGACAATTACATCTTACAATATAAATGTGAGGAGTTTTTGTCTTTTTTCTAATAAAATTATAAAATTTATAAAATAATTATATCTTTCAGGCTTTTCTTTTGTCTAATTTTCTGGAAAGCATCATTCCAATTCCCTGAAGAATCTGTACCAGCACGACAAGGATCACGATCGTAACCAGCATAATGTCTGTCTGATAGCGGTAATATCCATAGCGGATCGCGATATCACCGAGACCTCCTCCTCCAACGGTACCTGCCATGGCAGAATATCCGAGGATGGTTCCTACTGCGATGGTCACTCCTACAAGAAGAGAAGTTCTTGCCTCTGCGAGAAGAACTTTCCAGATGATCGTTGCTGTTCCTGCTCCCATACTGACAGCAGCTTCGATCACACCTGGTTCCACCTCCTTGAGAGAAGACTCTACCATACGTGCAATAAACGGAGCGGCTGCGATCACAAGCGGAACAATCGTCGCACTGGAACCATAGCTCTGTCCTACGATCAGCTTGGTGAGCGGAATCACCAGGATCAGAAGGATCAGAAACGGTATACTTCGAAGAATATTCACAATAACATCCAGGATTTTATAGAGAGGGGCATTTGGACGAATTCCCTCTTTGTCTGTAACTGCCAGAAGAATTCCAAGAGGAAGACCCAGAACATATCCGAAGAATGTAGATACCAGAGTCATATACAGAGTGTCTCTTGTGCCTTCCAGCAGCATCATAATTGTCTGATCATCCCACATCTTCCTTCAACTCCTCTACTCCCATATTGATTTCTTTCAGGTACTGGATCATCTTATCTGCCACTTCCGTAAGTTCCGGAAGCTGCAAGATCATTTCGCCCTGTGCCTGTCCATTGATATTCTTTGTATCTGCAAACAGAATATTGACAGGCGTTCTGTATGTCAGAACCAGATTTGCGATCACAGGTTCAAAAGAGGATTTCTCCTGGAAGGTCACACGGATCAGACGTTTGCCTTTCATTTCCTGAATCTGGGTTCTTCCACTGAATACCAGCTTTCTGGCTTCATCTGTCTTTGGATTTCGGAACAGTTCCTCCACCGTTCCCGTTTCTACCAGAGAACCTCTCTCCAGAACTGCTACCTTGTCGCAGATTTCCTGCACAACGCTCATCTCATGTGTAATAACAACAACTGTGATTCCATAATCTCTGTTGATCTCTTTGATCAGTTCCAGGATTGCCTTGGTTGTCTGAGGATCCAGTGCACTGGTCGCCTCATCACAAAGAAGGATCTGCGGATCACTTGCCAGTACTCTGGCAATCGCCACCCTCTGCTTCTGACCTCCGGAAAGCTGGGACGGATAAGAAAGAGCTTTCTCCTCAAGTCCTACAATCCTAAGATATTCCAGAGCTTTTTTGCGGGCTTCTGCTTTCCTGATTCCGGCAATCTCCATCGGAAAACAGACATTATCCAGTGCTGTTCTCTGCATAAGCAGATTAAAATGCTGAAAAATCATTCCGATCTTCTGACGCTCTTTACGGAGCTCTTTTTCTGAGAGCTCCGTAAGATTTTTGCCGTTAACTTTTACTGTTCCTGATGTTGGTCTTTCCAAAAGGTTCAGACATCGCACCAGTGTACTTTTGCCTGCACCGGAGAGACCGATGATTCCAAAGATCTCTCCCTTTTCGATAGAAAAACTGATGTTTTTGGCTGCCTCTACAGTTCCGCCCTTGGTTTCAAAGCGCTTGCAGAGGTTTTCAACCTGTATCATCGGTTCCATTTCATTTCTTCCCCCTGTCCCTTAAAAATACCTGAATTCCTGTTATTCTGCGTCAGTCTCTGCTGCTTCCGTTGTCTCAGCATCTGTATCAGCTGCTTCATCTGCAGCTTTTTCTGTGTCATCCGCTGAATCCTCGAACGGAACAACTGCTCCGTCGTATTTCTCATTGATGAAGTCTTTGATCTCATCAGATTTCAGAGTGTCTACCAGAGCTTTGATCGCTTCGCTGTCTTCGTTTCCTTCTTTGACTGCGATTACGTTTACATAAGTTTTTGCTGCCTCGGAATCAGAAGTTTCGTGTGCGATGGAGTCATTGGATACGGAATATCCTGCCTGCAGTGCATAGTTACCGTTTAATACTACAAATGCAACTTCATCTTTGACACGGGAAACCTGTGCTGCTTCCAGCTCCTCGATCTTGATGTTCTTCGGGTTTTCTTCGATATCCTTGACAGTTGCCTCAAGTCCTGCCCCGTCTTTCAAAGTGATCACACCGTTGTCCTGGAGAAGCAGAAGTGCTCTTGCTTCGTTTGTAGTATCGTTCGGAACTGCAATCGTATCGCCATCTTCCAGATCATCAAGAGTTTCTTTTTTGCCAGGATAGATTCCAAATGGCTCATAGTGGATTCCACCTGCATTTACGAGGTGTGTTCCCTGCTCTTCGTTGAAGTTGTCAAGATACGGAATATGCTGGAAATAGTTCGCATCAAAATCTCCGCTCTCTACTACAAGGTTTGGCTGTACATAATCATCAAATACCGTAACTTCCAGATCCCATCCTTCTTTCTCGAGGATTGGTTTTGCTTCTTCCAGAATTTCTGCATGCGGTGTTGCGGAAGCTGCTACTTTGATGGTTCCTTTCTCTGCATCAGCGCTTACAAGAACGCCGTTTGCTGTAAGTGCTCCGATTGCCAGTGCTGCTGCAAGTGATACTGTGATAATTTTCTTTGTTTTCATGATTTTTCCCTCTCTTATTCGCTTATATTTTAGTTTTCATTATTCGTAACTGTTCAGTACCCTCGCGGGAT
Organism: uncultured Blautia sp.; assembly: GCA_934402155.1. GTDB lineage: Bacteria > Bacillota > Clostridia > Lachnospirales > Lachnospiraceae > Blautia_A. The sequence continues at coordinate 7,476 of CAKRTP010000048.1, forward strand.
ACTACCTTCTGAATAGTTACCATTATTTTTTCTTATTCAGTTGTAAATGACTTCCCGCATGAATGTGATTTGGATGATGTGAAGCAGTGACCTGCCCCGTAATATCTTATAAAGCAAAAAAATAACAGGAAGTCCCTCGGAGTCTCCCTGTTCATGCAATCTGCCACATTAAAAAATGCTTTATTTACATCTTGGTATCTGCTCTCTTATATAAGATCAGCAGATATCTCAGGAAGTCTCTGATACATAGAAGTACAGCAAAACATAGACATGTACATGTTCATGCACATCCCCTGATCCATCATACACATACACATGACTTCCCTCTGAACTGCATTTCCTGTAACCATGATTCTTCCTCCTTCTTGTTTAATAGTTACTGTTCACTCTGTTCGCAGTAACTTGGTCAAAATACATTCCGGATAATCTCCGATAACAGCATTCCGTCTCGGAAAATGTATTACCTATTTCTCCGATAGGTTGAATATATCATGTCTTCTTCACAATGTCAACACATTTTTAATTTTTCCCAAATGCGTTTCTTCATTGCTTGACACTAATTTCTTATAATGATACCATACTCTTGATTAATTCGCAACTGTTCACGGTGAACAGGAACATCTATTCTTTCATTAAACAGGAGAAAAATTATGAATAAAAAAGCAATCATTGCCATGAGCGGTGGTGTTGATTCCAGCGTTGCAGCCTATCTGATGGTTCAGCAGGGCTATGACTGCGCCGGTGCCACTCTGAAGCTTTATGATAATCCACAGTGCAGCTATCCGGGACACCGGGCATGCTGTACTCCTTCTGATACAGAAGATGCCAGAAGTGTTGCTGCACGTCTCGGCATGCTTTATTATGTATTTCCCATGCAGGAGAAATTCCATCAAAGTGTCATTGATAAGTTTGCAGACACCTATCTCCACGGCGGCACACCGAATCCATGTATCGACTGCAACCGCTTTCTCAAGTTCTCAGCACTTCTCGATAAGGCAAGAGAACTGGGATGTGAATACATCGCAAGCGGTCACTATGCCCGCAGAGAGCAGGATCCTAAGACAGGTCGTTTCCTTCTCAGGAAGGGTCTGGATCCTTCCAAGGATCAGAGCTATGTACTCTATGCCATGACGCAGGATCAGCTTGCCCACACGCTCTTCCCTCTTGGCACATACACCAAGAAAGAAATCCGTGAAATCGCACAGGAGCAGGGATTTATCAACGCCGATAAACCGGACAGCCAGGATATCTGCTTTGTACCGGATGGGGATTATGCAACCTTTATTGAACAGTATACCGGAGAGCCTTCCGAACCCGGTGATTTTGTAGACAAAGAGGGAAAAGTTCTCGGCAGACACAAGGGGCAGATTCATTATACCATCGGTCAGCGCCGTGGTCTCGGAATCGCAGCACCGGAATCCCTCTATGTATGCGGCAAGTCCCTGGATACCAATAAGGTCATCCTCGGAGGCAAGGACGACCTTATGAGTAATTACTGCTATATCAACGACATCAACCTGATCCCCTGGGATCATCTGGATAAACCCATTCAGTGCAAAGTCAAGACACGCTACCGCCAGCCGGAACAGCCGGCTACAGTGGAACAGCTCGGAGAAGACCTCATCCGGATCACCTTCCAGGAGCCGCAGCGAGCTGTCACACCCGGACAGGCTGCTGTTCTTTATGACGGAGACATGGTACTTGGCGGAGGAACGATTCTCAGCGAAGAAACAGTTCAGACACTGACTGCCTCTTCTGAAGAATAACATCATCCCATCTCTACAATTACATGATACTCCTTTTTACCGGGAATCAGAGGAATCTGGTTTCCGGTAATCTTCTGTCCATCGACCTCAATCCATTGAATACCCTTCTGAACGCCGCTCGGTTTATGAAACTCAATATAGTATTCCGCTCCTCTGAAATGACGTTTTACCGAAAAATCCCCAAATCTTCCCGGCAGGCACGGATTCACTCGCAGCCCATCGTATTCCGGCTGAATCCCAAGAAGTGCCTGTGACAGATTCACAAACGTCCATGCCGCTGTTCCCGTCAGCCAGCTGTTCTTTGCCTCACCAAAGCGCGGTGCATCTGCTCCCGCTATCATCTGCGAATATACATAAGGTTCTGTCCTGTGTATATCACTGATCTCTTCTATACAGGAGGGACAGATTTTGCAATAAATTTCAAATGCCCTGTCACCTCTTCCGATCATCGTTTCTGCAATCGAGATCCAGGGATTATTATGACAGAAAATCCCGGCATTTTCCTTATATCCCGGAGGATAGGACGTAATCTCGCCAAGTTCCAGATGATATCTGGTATATGCCGGCTGCAGAAGCATGATACCATATTTTGTTTCGAGATACTTCTGTACGGAATCAAGAGCCTTCTGTGCCAGACCTTCCTCCTTTCCGATTTCTGCCATAACACAGAATCCCTGCGGTTCGATAAAAATTTTTCCCTCTTCACACTCTGAGGAACCGACTTTTTCTCCGCCGGCATCGTAGGCCCGTAGAAACCACTCGCCGTCCCAGCCGTTATCAAGAACTGACCTGCGCATCTGTGCCACTGCCTCTTCCGCTTTCTCTGCCAGTTCCGCTCTTTCCGTACGTCTGCATATCTCAGCAAATTCTCTGCCATATTTGACAAACATTGCTGCAATAAATATCGATTCTGCAACTGGTCCTTCTGAAGGTCCCGTCGTCTGAAAAGCTTCTCCTGGTTCGCTGGAAAAACAGTTCAGATTCAGACAGTCATTCCAGTCTGCTCTTCCGATCAGCGGAAGTTTATGCGGTCCCAAATGTGTCACAGTAAACCAGAAAGACCGGTTCAGATGCTCAAACAGAGATTCTTCGGTTCCTTTTTTGCAGTCGAATGGGACTGTCTCTTCCAGGATTCCATAATCCCCTGTTTCTTTGAGATATGCTGCCACTGCTGCGATAAGCCACAGTGGATCGTCATTAAATCCACTTCCTATATCCGCATTTCCCTGTTTGGTCAGAGGCTGATACTGGTGATAGGCACTTCCATCCATAAACTGTGTTGATGCGATATCCAGAATTCTTTCTCTTGCACGATCCGGTATCAAATGTACAAAACCCAGAAGATCCTGGCAGGAATCACGAAATCCCATTCCCCGCCCGGTTCCGGATTCATAGTAGGATGCCGATCTGGACATGTTAAATGTCACCATGCACTGATACTGATTCCATATATTAGCCATACGGTCAATATGTTCATTCCCACTGGAAACACGAAATCTTGAAAGCAGCTCTTCCCAATAGCTTTTGAGAATTTCAAAAGCTTCCATCGCCTTCTCTGTTGTATTAAATCTCTCGATCAATGCCTTTGCCGGTGCCTTGTTGATCACACCCGGTGCCTCCCATTTTTCATCTGCCGGATTCTCACAATATCCCAGCATAAATACAAACTCTTTTTCTTCTCCCGGCAGCATTGTAACATCAATCTGATGTGCAGCGATCGGATACCATCCACTTGCCACAGAATTACCGCATCGTTTCCTTCGAACTGCCTGTGGAAATGCATTTCCGTTTCCCTCACCCAGAAAAGCATCTCTGCTGGTATCATAATTCTGAACCGGCACATTCACAGTAAAAAAGCTGTAATGTCGTCTTCGCTCTCTGTATTCTGTTTTGTGATAGATCGTGCTTCCCTGCACTTCCACTTCTCCTGTGCTCAGATTTCTCTGGAAATTCGAGCCATCATCTACAGCATCCCACAGACAGAATTCCACATAAGAAAACAACGAAATATTCTTTTCTCTGTCAGAATTATTCCGAAGTCTGAGACAGTTGAGCTCGCACGCTGCCTCTGTCGGCACAAATGCCAGAAGTTCTGCCTTCAGTCCATTCTTTGAAGAACAAAAACGAGTGTATCCCAGTCCATGACGGCATTCATACATATCCAGTTCTGTACCCGACGGCATACTGCCCGGATTCCATATCACACCATTGTCGTTGATGTAATAATATTTACCATCGGAATCAACCGGTACATTATTGTAACGATATCTTGTGATCCGCCTTAACTTTGCATCTTTGTAAAAGCTGTATCCTCCACAGGTATTTGATATCAGCGAGAAAAAATCACTGCTCCCAAGATAATTGATCCACGGCAGTGGTGTATGCGGGGTGTTGATAACGTATTCGCGTGCTCTGTCGTCAAAATATCCATATTTCATATAGCCCTCCCTACAGACATGTCTGTAACTGTTACTGTTCACTCCGTTCACAGCAACTTGGTCAAATTTCTACAGTTACTTTTATTCATGTGGATATGCGATAACGAATTATAGACTGAAAACAGATTTGCGAAAACGAATGAGTTCAGAATTTTAGATCATAAACTATGTGTTGCTCTTTATATATTTCAGTATAATTCACTTTTTTTAAAAAATCAACCTGATTTTTGTACTGTCACAGCCAGATAAATCTGTGTTCTTGCTTCCAGACATACATCTGCGAAAATTTTCGTAAATATGAAATCTATTTTTTGTGAAATTGTAGGATTTTTATTAAAACTTTTTTGTGCAAGAGAGATAAATTGTGCAAATATAACAATTTTATCTTGCAAATTTTCAAAAAATACAGTACGATAAATTTGCGAAAACGTTTTAGGAACGAAAAACAGAAAAAGGCTGGGCATGCATATGATATCCATGAAAGACATTGCAAAACATTGCGGCGTATCTGTCGCAAGCGTCAGCAAAGCTCTGAATGGCTATTCAGATATCAGTGAAGAGACCCGTCAGCTTATTCTGAAAGCTGCTTCAGAAATGGGCTATCTTCCAAATTCCTCTGCAAGAGCACTTAAGACGAAACGAACTTATAATCTTGGTGTCCTTTTTGTAGACGAAGCCATGAGCGGTCTGACCCATGATTATTTTAATCATGTACTCGAAAGTTTTAAACGTACCGCTGAATCCAGAGGGTACGACATCACTTTTACCAGTGGGAATCTCTCCGGACGGCATCTCAGTTATTATGAACACTGCCGTTACCGGGGCGTAGACGGAGTTGTGATCGCCTGCATCAACTTTTTTACAGAAGAAGTCCGCAGACTGGTACAGTCCGAAATCCCTGTTGTTACCATTGATCATGTATTTGACGGCAGAATTGCAGTGGTCTCCAACAATATTCAGGGAATGGCAGATCTTGTTTCCTACATTCTTCAGAAGGGACATCGCAAAATAGCATACATTCATGGTGAAGATTCTTCTGTTACCAGAAGTCGGCTGGGCAGTTTTTATCATACCCTGCAGAAAAAACGAATCGATGTGCCTGATAAATATATGCCGGTGATCCCCTACAGAGATGCGGAAGCTGCAGCCATAGCGACTGCGGAACTCCTTGATCTGGAAGATCCTCCTACCTGCATCCTTTATCCGGATGATTTTTCTGCTCTGGGCGGCATCAACGAGATCCATGAACGAGGCCTCAGGATACCGGATGATATTTCCATTGCAGGATATGATGGTCTTACTTTTGCCAGGATTCTGGAACCCCGGCTTACAACACTCTGCCAGGATACAGAAACTATTGGACGGCTTGCAGCACAAAAACTGATTGATCTTATTGAAAATCCCAAAACCACGATCATAGATAAGTTCACGGT
>CAKRTP010000049.1 GCA_934402155.1 uncultured Blautia sp.
TGTCCCAGCTCATGTATCAAAATGATTGCACTGAAAATGACGATCGCAATCAGAATCTTCAATTTACCACCTGCTTTCAATCCACTGATAAGTCTCGTTTTCTACTGTCAGAATATCCTCAAGCTGCGGGCGCTCGATCTTAACATGTCTTTCCATAGCCTGCCCGATAATATCATAAATATCCAGAAATCTGATCTCACGATGCAGAAACTTCTTTACTGCAAGCTCATTGGCCGCGTTAAAGACCGTCGGCATTGAACCACCCTCTCTGGATGCCCGGATTGCCATCGGAAGTCCCAAAAATGTCTCCATGTCCGGTTCTTCAAATGTGATCTGTCCAAGCTTCGCAAAATCAAGTCTGTCTCCGGAAAGATATCTTCTGTGAGGATAATACAGAGCATACTGGATGGGAAGGCGCATATCCGGTGTCCCAAGCTGTGCAATGATGCCGCCATCCTTAAATTCCACCATGGAATGGATCACACTCTGAGGCTGAACCACCACCTGAATATGATCCAGATCCACATCAAAAAGCCATTTTGCTTCCATAACCTCCAGCCCCTTATTCACCAGAGTCGCAGAGTCCACTGTGATCTTCTGCCCCATCACCCAGTTCGGATGTTTCAGGGTATCTTCCAGAGTCACTTTCTCCAGATCTGCTCTGTTTTTCCCACGGAAAGGACCGCCTGACGCTGTGATCAGCAGTTTATGTATTTCTTTTCTGTCTTCTCCGTTCAGAGACTGAAAGATCGCACTGTGTTCACTGTCCACCGGCAGTATCCTCACGCCATACTCTTTTGCCATTGGCATGATCAGATGACCTGCTGTTACCAGTGTCTCTTTGTTTGCAAGTGCAATATCCTTACCTGCCCGGATTGCCTCGATCGTAGGGCGGATTCCAAGCATTCCCACGATCGCAGTGACAAGAATCTCCGTCTCCGGCATTGCCGCAAGCTCCAGAAGTCCATCCATGCCGGACACTACTTTCGTATCTGTATCCTGAATCTTCTGTGCCAGATCTCTGGCTGCATTTTCATCCCATACAGCAACGAGTTTCGGAGAAAATTCTCTGACCTGCTCTTCCAGTTTCGCGATATTTCTGCCTGCACTGATACCCAAAACCTCAATATCCCCATTTGCACGCACAACGTCCAGTGTCTGTGTTCCGATAGAACCTGTTGAACCTAATATTGCAATTTTCTTCATAAAAACAGCGTTCCTCCATTCATCTGAATTTTATAAACCAAGAATCATCTTTGCAAGATAAAAAATAATTGGTGAAGTAAAGATCACACTGTCAAAACGATCCAGAATACCACCATGACCCGGAATCAGTTTGCCGTAATCCTTAATTCCGCGGTTTCTCTTGATCGCAGACGCTGCCAGATCACCAACCATGGAGATCAGGGCACCCACCGCACAGATCACTGCATACTCTGCCATCGGTCCGTGGATCACTGCTGCATAAATTGCTCCAAGTGCCGCAGCACCGGCAACACCTCCTACAGCTCCCTCTATAGATTTCTTAGGACTTAATACAGGAGCCATCTTATGTTTGCCGATCAGCATTCCCACACAGTAAGCACAGGTATCACAGCCCCAGGAGCAGAAGAAGATCAGCCATACAAGAAATTTACCTCCCTCCAGATTTCTGGCAAGGTAAATAAAGGAAAGCATGACTGCCACATAAACGATTCCGAAGAACACAGACATCACCTGATCCGCCTCATACTTCGGATATGTAAATACATATACAAACATCAGAAGTACCAGACTCAGAAGAACTGCCATCATTCCATATCTCTCAAAACCAAGAAGAAGAGACACATAATAAAGAACAGCTCCCAGATATCCTGTAAGTTCCAGAAAAGAGAATCCGTCCTTATGAATCCCCATCGCTTTGTAAAGTTCCTGCATTCCCAGAAGCGAGACACAGAGCAGTGTTATAAAAAGCACATATCCTCCGCTTATGATCGTCAGAAGTGCTGCAAGCACCAGAAAAATCCCACTGATCAGTCGTGTCTTAAACATGTCTACTGCTCCTCCTTGACTCCGCCATATCTGCGGTCTCTTGCATTATATTTCTCAATTGCTTCGATCAGTTCTGCCTTGTGGAAATCCGGCCACGGAACATCTGTAAAATAAAACTCCGTGTACGCAAGCTGCCACATAAGAAAATTAGACAATCTCTGCTCTCCGCTGGTACGAATCAGAAGATCCGGATCCGGCACCCCGGCAGTATCCAGATAATTTTCAAAACAGGATTCATCGATTGCATCAGGTGACACCTTACCATCAGCCACATCCTGAGCCAGTTTTCGGACTCCTCGTACAATCTCGTCACGACTGCCGTAGTTCAATGCGATCTGAAAATAAAGTTCATCATAATCCTTGGAAAAATCTTCCAGCTGCCGGATTTTCTCCTGAATATCCGGTGCAAATGCTGTCGGATCTCCGATTATCTTGACACGCATATGATTTTTTTCAGCACTTTTCATGCATTTCTTAAGATAACTCCGAAAAAGCTTCATAAGGCCTTCTACTTCTTCTCTGGATCGTTTCCAGTTCTCAGTTGAGAAAGCATAGACTGTCAGGTATTTTACCCCAAGATCCTTAATATCATCACAGATTGTCTCCAGATTTGCACATCCTTTGATATGTCCGTATCCTCTCGGCATCCCCTTCGCCTTTGCCCATCTGCCATTGCCGTCAAGGATAATGGCAATATGATTTGGTACTTTCATAAGATTCTCCTCTTATTCTCTGGTAAATTAATTCTTTATTCAACAGAAAGAGAGCCTGTTTCCGGCTCTCCCTCTCCTTCTCATCCCTGGTCAGAATTATACTGTCAGGATTTCTTTTGCTTTGACATCTACTGCTGCATCAATCTTCTTTACAAATGTATCTGTCAGTTTCTGTACTGCTTCTTCAAGATCTTTGATCTCATCCTCGGAAACATCCTGCTTTGCAAGTTTCTTGAATGCATCATTTGCATCACGACGAACATTACGAACTGCAACCTTGGCTGCCTCGCCTTTTTTCTTAACATCCTTCACCAGTTCCTTACGACGTTCCTCTGTAAGTTCCGGCAGTACCAGACGGATCAGTTTACCATCATTATTTGGATTCAGTCCAAGATCAGAGGTAAGGATTGCTTTTTCAATTCCTTTGATCAGACTTGTTTCCCATGGCTGGATCTGGATCATACGTGCTTCCGGCACTGTGATGTTTGCCACCTGCTGAAGCGGTGTCGGGCTTCCATAATAGTCTACGGTGATCTTGTCAAGAATATGAGGATTTGCACGTCCTGCACGGATCGTTGCCAGTTCTTCCTCGAATCCTTTGAGTGTCTTTGTCATTTTCTGCTCATATTTCTGAACTCTTTCATCCATTTGTCAAATCTCCCTATTCTGAGTTATTTTATGTAACTGTTCAGTTCTGCCGCGGGATACCGCCTGCCAGACAGTTACTCGTTTATACTACTTGGCAGACAGTTTCTTATACCGTTACCTTAGTACCGTTGAATTTACCGTGAACTGTATTTACAATACTGTTCTCCTCCTCAAGTCCAAAAACAAGCATCGGCATTTTCTGCTCCAGACACATGATGGAGGCAGTAAGATCCATAGCTGCAAGTTTCTTATCTACGACTTCCTGAATACTGATCTCATCATATTTCACAGCATTCGGATTAACCTTCGGATCACTGTCATAGATTCCGTCTACTGCCTTGGCAAGAAGGATCGCTTCCGCCTCGATCTCAACAGCACGAAGTACAGTTGCTGTATCTGTAGAGAAATACGGATGTCCTGTACCACCTGCAAAGAACAGAACTTTACCCTGTGCAAATCCTTCCTCTACTGCATCTTTGGAATAAAGACTGGTAAACGCACCGCATACAAACGGTGTAAAGATCTCTGTATGAAGTCCAAGATATCTGCAGATATCAGATACATAGATGCAGTTCATAACTGTAGCCAGCATACCGATCTGGTCTGCTTTATTACGGTCGATCGTCTCACTGGTACGTCCTCTCCAGAAGTTTCCTCCTCCGATCACGATACCAACCTGAGTACCCTCCTCTACGATCGTACGGATCTGCTTTGCCACAGCAATAACGGTAGCTTCGTCAAATCCCTTCTTCTCTGCTCCTGCCAGAGCCTCTCCGCTTAATTTTAATAAAATTCTCTTCATATTTGTTTATCCTTTCCTCCGATGCATCTGCATCAGTATTCTTTACCATACACCTGTAACAACTTCTGTACCGTCATCCTTTACAGCCGTTGAAACGGTAAAATTATTATAATAATAATAACCGCTGGTGCCGTTTTCCGGATCTTCATCATATTCTGAAGAATCAGAATCACCGATCGCCGAGATCAGATCATCCAGAGATCTTCCGATATAACTCTCTGCTGTCTGGATCGTAGAATCTGTCGGATTTGTATTATCACCATCACCACCATCGCCAGGATCCGGTGCCTGAGTCGGTTCCGGATCGTCATCATCCGGTACCTGGGTCGGCTCTGCATCCTCTGCCGGTGTAGGTGTCGGTGTCGTATCCTCGTCGCTGTCTGTATCCAGTCCAAGTCTCTTCTTGACATCCTTCAGAGTGGAGACTTCCTTTGTGCCATTTGTTGTAAAATAAGTTGCATACGGAATCGCATCCTCACCCTTGCCGTCCATACGCAGAGTGATCTGCTTCATGGAAGGCAGCGGAAGGCTTCTGAAGAAACATTCATTTGCATCCTGATCCGTATATGTGATACGAATATCATAAGTAGTTTTTGAAGAAGTCGGCTTCTCATAGTAGTAGATCGCATTCTCACCGTTTTTCAGTGTGAACATGCCATTTACAAGATCATCACCCCATTCATCTGTGCTGCTGCTTTCATCCTCGTCATCAGAAGCATCAGACGGTGTCTCTCTGATATAAATAGCCGCAATTTCGGAGCCTGTACGATTTACGATAGCGACCCTTGATGCTGTCGCTGTCTTCTCACCGATCACATTCTTCTCCTTTGCTTCTTCCATATTTACAAGTTCTACCGTAACTGTAGGCGTCGCCTGAGGAGTTTCTGTAGGCGTTACCTGGACTGGTGTCTCTTCCGGTGTATTCTTCTTGCCACAGCCTGATGCAACTATTGTCAGTGCAGCAAGCCCTGCAATGGCCAAATAACGTTTTCTGAACATATTATTCCCTCCTGTTTCCTATTACGTATTAGTCCTGTGATGTCATTATTCAATACAAGGCAACTGTTCGGTATGCTGCCAGTTACCATTTAACTTAATTATACAGAGTCTCCGATTCTTGTCAACCAAATGTCCCAAAATTCATACAATTTTTAATCTCAGGCAAAGAGACTCCTCTCCTGCAATCAGTGAATAACAACAAATCTCGCATGTATTCGACCTGAGATTACAGGTTTTTGACTTTGAATTCTCTCTCTGCCTCTCTTCGCTGATCTTTTTTGGCAATATCCTGTCTCTTATCATACAGTTTCTTGCCTCGTGCCACTCCGATCTCAACTTTTACAAGGCTGCCCTTGAAATATACTTTCAGAGGGACCAGCGTAAGTCCTTTCTCCTGAAGCTTTCCCTCGATTTTATTGATCTCATATCTGTGCAGAAGAAGCTTCCTGACACGCAGAGGATCCTTGTTAAAAATATTTCCCTTTTCATAAGGACTGATATGCATACCATAAATGTATACTTCACCTTTTTCCACACGGATAAAAGATTCCTTGATACTACATTTTCCCATACGGAGAGATTTCACTTCCGTTCCCGCCAGGGAAATACCTGCCTCATAGGTATCCTCTATAAAGTAATCATGAAAGGCTTTTTTGTTGTTGGCAATCAGTTTGATCCCTGTTGTTTTCGCCATAAAATTCCTGCCTCCTTTATTCAACAACGGTAAAATCTACCGTTCTTTTCAGAGCATCGGCATCTGCCACCCGGACTTTGACTTTCTGACCGAGATGATATACCTTTTTACTTAATTCTCCACTCAGTTCATATGTTTCTTCATTATAAGAATAATAATCATCCCGAAGGCTTGTCACATGAACAAGACCCTCTATTGTATTCGGAAGTTCCACATAGAATCCGTAAGCAGTCACTCCTGAAATAATACCCTCGTATTCTTCCCCAAGATGATACGACATGTATTCTGCTTTCTTGAGACGGTCTGATTCACGCTCTGCCTCCTGAGCTCTCCGCTCACACGCACTGGACTTCTCTGCAACTGCCTCAAGAATCTCTCTGTAATGCTCTGTCTTTCCTTCTCTCTGAAGTCTTCCTCTTATATTATCACGAATGATACGATGGATCTGTAAATCCGGATATCTTCTGATCGGAGAAGTAAAATGACAATAATACTTTGCTGCCAGTCCAAAATGTCCGCTGCACTGTATTGTATATTTTGCCTGCTTCATTGTACGAAGAGTCAGCCTGCTGATCATGGTCTCATTCGGAAGCCCCCTGATACTTTCCAGAATCTCCTGGATTTCTTTCGGAGTGATCTCCTCTCCTGCTTTCTGCACAGCAACACCCTGGTTTCGCAGAAGAGTCAGAAGACTCTCAACGCGCTCCGGATCCGGGGTTTCATGAGTACGATATACAAAAGGATATTCTCCCTGACAATATTCCTTTGCAACTGTCTCATTCGCCATCAGCATGAAATCCTCTATGATCTCCGTCGCCACATTCGCCTCATAAGGCTGTACATCGATTGCTCTTCCCGCACCGTTCAGCGTGATCTTACTCTCCGGAAAGTCAAAATCGATAGAACCTCTGTGATGTCTCCGGCTTCGAAGAAGTTCCGAAAGCTCCTTCATAAGGAAAAACATCGGTACAAACTCTGCATATTCACGGCTTGTTTCGGTGTCACCATCCTCCAGGATGCAGCGCACCTGTGTGTAACTCATTCTGCGGTCTACCCGAATGATCGTCTCCGCAATCTTATGTGAAACTACCTGTCCACTGCTGTCAATATCCATCAGACAGCTCAGCGTCAGTCTGTCTTCCCCCTGGTTCAGAGAACAGATCCCATTCGACAGCCTCTCCGGAAGCATTGGGATCACCCTGTCTGCCAGATATACACTGGTACCTCTTTTCAAAGCCTCTTTATCCAGCGCGCTTCCTCCCTGCACATAATTGCTCACATCTGCAATATGCACGCCCAGATGATAGATTCCGCCTTCTTTTGTAAGAGAAATTGCATCATCAAGATCCTTCGCATCTTCCCCATCAATCGTTACTGTCTGAAGATGGGTCAGATCTGTTCTGCCATCACGGTCTGCATCGAGCACATGATCCGGCACTCTCTGTGCCTGCGTGATAACCTTCGGCGGAAATTCCGACGGAATATTAAAACTCTTTACGATTGCAAGGATATCTGTTCCCGGTGCATTGATACTTCCCATGTCTTCCTTGATCCTGCCCTCCGGCTTATGACGTTCATCGCCATAATCAATGATCTCCGCCACAACCTTATCTCCATCACGGACTCCTTTGGAGTTCTTTGCCGCAATATAAATATCCTTTGAATATTTCTGATTGTCACAAAGTACAAATCCATAATCCCGCTCTCGCTGAAAAGTTCCCACAACCTCTGTCGTTCCACGCTCAATGATACTGATCACTGCACCTTCCCGACGCTTTCCGCTGCCATTGCCTGCCTTGAGAAGAACCTGAACCTTATCCTGGTGCATGGCAGTTCCTGCGGCACTTGCCGGGATAAAGATGTCATCTTCCTCATCTTCAAGTTCCACAAAACCAAATCCTTTCGGATTGCCGATAAAAAGCCCCTCTTTGACAAGTCCCTTCTTTTCAAGTTCCCTGAGATCCCTTTTTTTCAGTTTCAATTTATTTTTGTCTGTCTTCTTCTGTTTGGAAAATTTCTTTTTCTTTTCCCAGTTTTTCTTTCTGCTCACTTAGGCACTCCTTTATTGTGAAAAAAAAGCACTCTTGCATTTATACAAGAGTGTTTCCTTCGATTTCTAAAAATTCATATTCAAAACAGCTGCCAGTATAAAAAATAACACTGCCATGATCGTAGTTGCTCTTACAAGTCCACCTTCCATAGAACGTCCCTTGTTTCTTCCCCAGTATGTATCTGAGGCACCTGAAATCGTTCCGCCCAGGCCCTGCTGCTTGCCTTCCTGCATCAGGACAACAACAGTCAGCGCAATACAATCTATAGCAAAAATAATAGTCAGTATCGTTCTTAAAATCTGCACTTCGGTTACACCTCCTAATCAACTGCAAAATATTGTACCATACCGTCCCCTGAATTTCAACCGTTTTCGGATAAGTTTCAAAGCAAAAAATCCGATTCCGCCTGTATACCATCTGTCCGCAGGAAGAATCGGATTATCTTGATACCATTTCTTATTTCATATTTTCATTTCCTCTGAATGGATTCTTATAAACTGCATCCTCTCCAAACGATTCGCTGATCCGAAGAAGCTGATTGTACTTTGCATTCCTGTCCGAGCGGCACGGAGCTCCGGTCTTGATCTGCCCGGCTCCCACTGCAACTGCAAGATCTGCAATAAAAGCATCTTCCGTCTCACCGGAACGATGCGAAATGATCACACGGTATCCTGCACGCTGTGCCATCTCGACCGCATCCATTGCTTCGCTCAAAGTCCCTATCTGATTTACCTTGATAAGAATTGCATTTGCTGCCTTAAGCTTAATTCCACAGCCAAGCCTTTTGACATTCGTGACAAAAAGATCATCACCAACCAGCTGCACTCTGCCCCCAAGACATTCTGTCATTTCCTTCCAGCCTTCCCAGTCATCTTCCTGCAGTCCATCCTCAATAGATACAATAGGGAATTCTTCCAGAAGTTTCTCATAATAGCCAATCATTTCTTTCGCATCACGAAAAACCTTTTCCCCTTTCATCTTACTTTCTCCCGGAAAACGGTATACTCCCAGTTCCTCATCATAAAGTTCACTGGCAGCTGCATCCAGCGCAATAAAAATATCTTTTCCCGGCTCATACCCGGCTTTTTTTACTGCTTCAACAATCAGGCACAGAACATCTCTGGAATCTTTCAGATCCGGTGCAAATCCACCCTCATCTCCTACTGCCGTAGAAAGACCATTCTCCCGAAGAAGGATTTTGAGAAACTGATAAACCTCCACGCACATACGGATCCCGGTTTCAAAATCTGCTGCGCCACAGGGCATGATCATGAACTCCTGCAGATCCACTGTATTATCTGCATGCTTTCCCCCATTCATAATATTCATCATCGGAACCGGCAGTTCTCTCGCATGACAACCTCCAAGATGCTGATAGAGTGGGATTCGAAGAGCCATTGCTGCTGCCCGTGCAACTGCCATGGACACACCAAGTGTGGCATTTGCCCCCGCACTGCTTTTATTCTCTGTTCCATCTGCTTTTATCAGAAGTTTATCAATCCGTACCTGATCCAGTGCATTTTCTCCAAGTATTGCTTCTGCCAGCCTGGTATTTACATTTTCTACTGCTTTCCTCACACTTAATCCCGTATAGTATCCCTTTTCTCCATCCCTGAGTTCCACCGCCTCAAATCTTCCCGTCGATGCTCCGGAAGGAACGATTGCTCTGGCCGTATATCCCTCGATCCCGATCACTCCTTCTCCTACTGTGACTTCCACCTCCACTGTAGGTGTTCCTCTGGAATCCAGAACCTGTCTTGCGTGAATCCTGCGTACAGGTAAATAACGCAACATGAGATTACCTCCTTCATCAAATGATATGGATAGTTTTCCCCTGATGCTTTATTCTATACTGATATTTCTGTTTTTTATTTTCAGATAATTCATGCATTTTCATTATTTTTACAGCATACAAAATATTTGTATTTATATTTTTTATTTTTATTGTTGACAAATGCGTTTTTATCTGTTATATTAAATACATAAAACAAAGGAACGAACAACAAAAAACAAACAGAAAGGCGTGAGACCACCGAAAACTTAAGTTAACCCAATACTTTAAGAAAGGAAGGTACAGACCACCAGAAATTTAAATCTTAACACATCATAATTTCAGAAAGAGAGGTATGGACCACCAAAAACGTAAGTTCATAATCATTCCAGAAGTTTTATAAAATATATAAGGAGGTACGTTCCATTGGACAAGGAACAGTAACAGAGCCACCAGATTAAAAATTTATCTGATGGCTCTTTTTTTGCGTTCTCCTGCATACATTAGGATAAACCTCTGTATGGAGTTATTATATGAAATTTTCTGTTCCGTCACCTCTCCACTACATAAAAGCTTCCGGTCTTCTGCATTTTCTTCTGCTGCTGACAGGTTCCTTTATCCTGGGCGGTACTTTCGGCCTTCTCTCCAGAACCTCCTCTCCTGCAAAAGAAACTTCTGTTCTTGCCGAAAGCACAGGCTGGGGACTGAGTTTCCAGGAAGAAGGGAAACGCCCTGTCGGAAACGCTTCTGTTGATGAGCTTAGGCAATACAATGCCTACTATGCCGGCAACACTGACCAGAAGATCCTCTATCTTACTTTTGATGCCGGCTATGAAAACGGAAATACCCCTGCGATTCTTGATGCTCTGAAAAAGCATCAGGCTCCCGCTGTGTTTTTTGCTGTCGGAAATTTCATCAAAGATAACCCGGAACTTATCAGGCGTATCATTGCAGAAGGTCACATTGTAGGAAATCACACCATGACACATCCTGATATGTCACAGATTTCTTCTGTAGAATCGTTTCAGAAGGAACTTAATGGTGTAGAAGAAGCATATAAATCTGTGACCGGTGAATCCATGCCCAGATTTTACCGTCCGCCCCGCGGGATTTACAGCACAGAAAATCTTTCAATGGCAAAAGAGCTTGGATATTCTACCT
The DNA here is from genome assembly GCA_934402155.1 of uncultured Blautia sp. Classification (GTDB taxonomy): domain Bacteria; phylum Bacillota; class Clostridia; order Lachnospirales; family Lachnospiraceae; genus Blautia_A. Next base: position 10,871 of record CAKRTP010000049.1, read on the forward strand.
TTTTCTGGAGTCTTGCCTACGTGGACTGGATCCAGGATCAACAGCCTTCCAGAGAAGAAGCTTTCCAAAAATTACTGACCAGGATCCATCCGGGAGCGATCGTTCTTCTGCACAATACTTCCTCCACAAATGCAGCCATCTTAGACGAACTCCTCAGCAAATGGGAAGAAATGGGTTACCAGTTTCATTCTATAAAAGAACTGACCGAGGTATGATCCCCGGTCAGCTGTGATTATTTCTTCTCTTCTTTTGTATGAAGATCTTCTTTGATCTGTGAACTGGAAATCTCAGGCGTACGTGGCAGATAAACCACTTCACAGCCCTCTTCCTTAAGAAAATCAAATTTTCCTTCCCAGTCATCCCCCATCACAAAGGTATCTACATGATATTCTTTTACGTCAGAACGTTTCTGTTCCCAGTTTTCTTCCGGAATCACAAGATCCACATATCGGATTGCCTCCAGAAGCTGTTTTCTTTTCTCGTAGGAAAAATAACATTTTTTCTGTTTTTCATTCCAGTTGAACTCATCCGTAGACAGACCAACGATCAGATAATCCCCAAGCTGTCTGGCACGACGCAGAAGATTGATATGACCATAATGAAGCAGGTCAAACGTTCCGTATGTGATCACTCGTTTCATAATTATAAGTTCCTCTCTTTAATGCCTCCAATGATCAGGCATTTAATTTCCTGATACAGTAATCATAAATACGCAGGGTTGTCTCAATTGAATAATGAAGCCCATCATAAATTCCTGAATTGTAACGATTACTGATCCAGCCATATTTCTGAAGATTTGTGCAGGTATTAATATATGTGAAAGCACGGTCATTGCCGCTGCACAGTTTCTGGTATATGATTTTGTTAAAATAAGCCACCTGTGCTTCTGTTCTTGTTGCTCCGCCATAATGTCTGATCATTGCACTGTTTACCGGATTGACCGAAAGATAATACATTGCACAGTTATAATCCTTTTTCAGATTTTCTGAAACCCGCTTCATATAAGTTACATAAGTATTTATATTCCCCATATCATTTACACCAAGGTTAATGATAACTGCTTTTCTTGCTTCTTTGGGCTCCTGCTCCAGTTTAGCCACTAATTCCCTGTAACCTTCTGTACGGAACCAGTCAATTCCCTGCATTCCCTTACACACAAAATCCACATTGGCCGGAGCTGAACTTCCAAGTGCAGCCTGCAGGCCGACGGTCCTGGAATCCCCTACGAAATAAACCTTCTGATGTTTCAGTGGTTCTGCGATCGTTGCCGGTGCACGATCCTGGACTGACGCAAAGACAACCATATAATAGTTTCCTGTTTTTGTAGGAATCTTGTCGCCTGCCTTGTATTCCGGATCTGTAGTCTTTCCTCTGCTGCGCGACCATCCCAGGCACATATTGGCACTGCTGAGATCTACCGCCGGAAAAGTTGCCTTTCCTGAACTGGTGTCGATCACATTCCATATACTTCCATCTGCTTTGCGTAAATTTACTCCTGTGATCTTCTTTGCAACGACATAAAACTTCATGTTGCCGGTAACCTTGACAACATCTCCCTCTACCTTTGTCGCTTTACCACCTACTGAAGTTCCCCATCCAAGGATCTTGTATCCCATAACACTCGGGCACAACGGCATCATCAGGTATTCTCCCTTATAGCCCTGCTCCCTCAGACTGGTATATTCCTTTTTTCCATTCATAGTATAGTATTTTACAGTGTAGAATTTATAATAATTCAGACAGAACTTTGTATCTTTGGTGATCCTGACACGTCTTCCTGTAGAATACTTAATAGTTTTTCCATTACTTTTTTCAACCCATACGCATTTGTATCCGGCACGATTTACGATCGGAAGGTCAATATAGCTGCCCTTATCTACATAACCGGACCACTTACGATATGTATCATTAGAAATTACACCTTTTGAGTTTGCAAAAATAACCTTGCATTTCTCTGTATTATCTGCTGCTACAGAAGTCGGTCTGCTTCCCGCCAGAAACAGAACACCAAACAGCATTACCAGAAAAATGATCCCCCTCCACCTGTTTATCGTAGCTTTTCTCATAAAAAAACTCCTCACCTGCGTTTCATTCATAAAAAACATTGTTACATGAGTTACTATATCAGCTTTTCAAAA
>CAKRTP010000050.1 GCA_934402155.1 uncultured Blautia sp.
GCAACGATCACGATCGAGGAGAGAGAAAATGTTCTGACTCTTCCAATGAATGCACTGCAGGAAAAAGGTGACAGGACGTTTGTCTATACGGAAAAAGATGATGAAGGAAATCTTTCAGGTGCAACAGAAGTTGAGACGGGTCTCTCAGATGGAAGTACAGTGGAGATCACAGACGGACTTGAAGAGGGAAGTACAGTCTATTATCTCCGTTCTGAGAACAGTTCTGGCGACAGTGGAAATAACGATATGCAGATGCCGGATATGGGAGGAAATGGCATGGATAGTGGTGCCGCACCACAGATGGATGGAAACGGCGGAGGTGATATGGGAGGAGGCCCGGGCGGCGGAGGCGGTCAGGGTGGTCCGGGAAAGTAGGTGAGATAAAATGAGACTTCTGCAGTCCTTCAAAATGGCATGGCATGCAGTTGCCGCAAATAAACTCCGTACTTTTCTTACCATGCTTGGAATCATGATCGGCGTGGTGGCACTGGTAGTTCTGGTATCTATCGCTGACGGGGCAACGACTTCTGTTACAGATCAGATTTCAGATATGGGGGCAAGTTACCTGACAGTCACGGTCAGTGATGACAAGGACAGTCCTCTTAAGCTGAGTGAACTGTCTGACTTTACACAGCCCGATGAGATTGATGCGGCGGCACCGATGGCCAGAACCAGTGTGACGGCAAAAAATGGTTACACAAGCGATAGTATGACTCTGATCGGGACAACTGGAAGCTATCTGGATATCCAGAAGATGGAGATCCAGTATGGACGTTTTATAAAGAACGCTGATGTGGAAAATAACTCCAGTGTGGTGGTTCTGACATATGACACGGCAGTGGAACTTCTGGGCAGAGCAGATGTGGAGGGCGAAAAAATCTCTCTGAATGGAAAGAGCTTCCTGGTTATCGGTGTTCTGAACGAGGACAGTTCTTCTTCCCTCACAAAGGGAGCAGATATGATGAGCAGCAGTTCTGATGACGAGGACTCAGGTAGTTCAGTGGTTATGGAAGGTTATATTCCGTTTTCTACAATGACCAGACTTGCGGATAATATTTTGAACGTGACACAGTTCTGTGTTTCTGCGACGAGTGAGGAAAGTATGGATGAGGCGGAAAGGGCACTGACAAAACTTCTTCTGGAACGTTTTGAAGATGATGAGGATGCTTTTTCCATCTCAGATCAGTCTGAGATCATGGATACGATGGAAAACGTTAACAGTACGATGGCACTGATGATTGGCGGAATTGCAGCAATCTCACTTCTGGTCGGTGGGATCGGAATCATGAATATCATGCTGGTTTCAGTGACGGAGCGCACCAGGGAAATCGGTATTCGAAAAGCAATCGGGGCATGCAGAAGAACGATCATGGTACAGTTTCTGATGGAAGCGATGATAGTCAGTATTATGGGATGTTTTGCGGGGATCGGTTCATCCTGGATGATCCTGAAGCTTATAGGGATTTTTGTTCCGTCAATGCAGTTTACAATGGATATGCGGGTAGTATGGATTTCTGTGGCATTTACTGGCCTGATCGGTATTGTTTTCGGGCTGTATCCGGCTGGGAAGGCAGCTGGAAAAAAGCCGATAGAAGCCCTTCGTTATTCTGGATAACAGGAAGAATTCTGTCGAACGAAATTTGTTGACCGGTAAAAGGAATACTCTTATAATGATGGATATAAAAAATCACTTGACAGAACTGTGATTATTAAATATAATTTTCTTACAGATTACGGAAATATTACAAAAAAAATAATTTCGAAAAGAAGTTATAATGAAATTGCAAGGATTATAAGAGTATGAAAAAATCAGAGTTATCAGAAAATCAAAACCCGGAACCCGTTAAGGGTAAGAATAAGAACAGCAGCCAGAAGAGACTGCCGGCTTCACTGAGAGGATTTGTTTCATTGACTGTATGTGCAGCAGCTGTGATCACTGTCTCAGGAGGCCTTAAGATTGCAGACTGTGTTTATGACCAGGGCAGAGTTTATGCAGCGGCAGAGAGCACAGGAGGTACTGTTTATGAAGGTGCGGGTTATGAACTGCCATCCGGGATTGCTGGAGTGGCATCCGGTGTAAGCGGAACCCCGTCCACAGGAATGACGATCAATCGTATCGGTACATCCTGTGAGGATGTGATCGTAGGACAGCGCGTACAGAAGATTACCAGTCAGGCAGTTGAGATGAATGTCAGTGAGTCTATGGCGACGACAATTGCCAATTTTGATTCAAAGGTTGCCTCATCCGCAAAGATGATGTCAGATGAGGACTATCAGAATCTTCTGCAGATCGTAGAGGCAGAAGCAGGAACGGAGGATATCAAGGGCAGGATCATGGTTGCCAATGTTATCATGAACCGTGTGAAGTACAGTGAGTTTCCGGACAATGTCACAGATGTGATCTGGGAATACAATAATGGTGTTGCACAGTTCTCGCCGGTTGAGGACGGACGCATTTCAGAGGTGACTGTTTCCAAAGAAACGAAGGAAGCTGTCAGACAGGCACTGGAAGGAACAGATTATTCAGAAGGGGCATTGTTTTTTATCCAGAAATCAGCTGCTGCCAAGAGTAATATTTCCTGGTTTGACAAAAATCTTAAGAAATTGTTCAAGCATGGTGTGCATGAATTTTATACATATCCGGATGAGGTTCTCAGAGAAAATTCAGGGAATTAAAGGCGGAAGTCCGGGCAAAAAAGACAGATGTCCACGACAAAATAACAGATCATATAGCTCCGAAAGAAAAAGAATCTTTCGGAGCTTTTAAATTTCCTATGGAATTTTACACGTCACCGTGTTATACTATGACAAAAATCAAAAAGATAACCAAAGAAAGGCAGGAAGGATACATGCAGGTATTGTATAAGAGCACCAGAGGCAAAGGCGAGGCAGTAACCGCGTCCATGGCTATTTTGAAAGGACTTTCCGAGGATGGAGGGTTGTTTGTACCGACATCTATTCCGAAGCTGGATGTTTCTGTAGAGAAACTTGCTCAGATGACATATCAGGAAACAGCCTATGAAGTTATGAGCCGTTTTCTTACAGATTTTACAGAGGAAGAACTGAAGAACTGTATTGCAAATGCGTACGATGAGAAATTTGACACAACGGAGATCGCACCACTTCATGAGGCAGATGGAGCTTATTATCTGGAACTGTTCCACGGCTCCACCATTGCATTCAAGGATATGGCACTGTCTATTCTTCCGCATCTGATGACAACAGCAGCAAGAAAGAATCAGGTAAAGAATGAGATAGTGATCCTGACAGCAACTTCCGGGGATACCGGTAAGGCAGCACTGGCAGGTTTTGCAGATGTTCCTGGAACAAGGATCATCGTATTTTATCCAAAGCATGGTGTAAGTCCGATCCAGGAGAAACAGATGGTAACACAGAAGGGAGCCAATACTGCAGTTGTAGGTATTACAGGAAACTTCGATGATGCGCAGACTGCTGTCAAAAAAATGTTCAATGACAGAGAACTTGCAGCAGAGCTTAATGAGGCCGGATTCCAGTTTTCTTCTGCAAACTCTATCAATATCGGACGTCTTGTACCGCAGATCGTATACTATGTATATGCATATGCGAAACTGGTCAGAGACGGTTCTGTCAAGGCAGGAGATGAGATCAATGTTGTAGTTCCTACAGGAAACTTCGGAAATATCCTTGCAGCATTTTATGCAAAACAGATGGGGCTTCCGATCCGTAAACTGATCTGTGCTTCCAATGAGAACAAAGTTCTGTTTGATTTCTTCCGCACAGGAACTTATGACAGAAAGAGAGATTTTATCCTTACAACATCTCCATCTATGGATATCCTTATTTCCAGTAACCTGGAGCGTCTGATATACCGTCTTACAGGAGAGGATGCAGAGAAATGTGCAGAACTGATGCAGGCGTTAGGTCAGGGCGGTGAGTATACTATCACAGATGAAATGAGAGCAGGACTTTCTGACTTTTATGGAAATTACTGCAGTGAGGCAGAGACGAGAGAAGCGATTCGCGAGACTTTTGAGAAAGCAGATTATGTGATCGATCCGCATACTGCAGTTGCAGCGGGCGTATATAAGAAATACCTCAAAGAAACCGGAGATGTCACACCAACTGTGATCGCATCTACAGCAAGTCCGTACAAATTCACAAGAAGTGTTATGTCTGCAATTTCTGATAAGGGAGATGGACTGGATGATTTTGCGCTGGCAGATGAGCTGACCAGAATTTCCGGTGTCAAGATCCCAAGAGCCGTAGAAGAGATCCGTACAGCACCTGTTCTTCATGACAGAGTTGTGGATGCACCGGATATGCCGGCAGCAGTTAAGGATATTCTTGGAATCCACTGAGAATTAAGAAGGGTAATTGCCAGAATAAAGAATGATCATAAAACAGATAAGGCTGTGACTTGAGTCACAGCCTGTTTTTTGCTTTATTTTCCGTCAGATGCCTCTCTGAGTCCGGAAATATCCGGTTCTGCCATCAGAGAATAGTTGGTATAGTAAACGACAAAGCCCGGTTTGGCACCGCCTGGTTTTTTGACATGTTTTTTCTGGATGTAATCGATCTCCACTTTTGGTGCGGTGCGTCCCTTGGAGTAATAAGCCGCAAGACGGCCCGCTTCTTCGAAAGTGCGGTCAGGAAGTTCTCCGTCCGGGGTTTTGACAATGACATGAGAACCGGCCATTTTTTTGGCATGAAACCACCAGTCATTTCCGGTTGCCTGTTTAAAAGTCAGTTCATCGTTCTGGAAATTGTTTTTTCCTACAAAAATATCAAATCCGTCACTGGAAATATAATGGAACGGTTTGGATTTTATCTGTGCTTTAGCTCCTTTTTTGCCTGAGTAGTGTTTTTTGATATAACCATACTCGGTGAGTTCTTCCTTGATCTGGCTCAGATCACTCTCCGCACGGGCAATATCAAGGGCATTGGAGATAGATTCCAGATGTTCGATCTCGGATTCTGTGTCAGCAAGCTGTTCGGTTAGTGCTTCTTCAGTACGTTTGAGTTTGCCGTAGCGGTCGAAATATTTTTTTGAATTTTCCTGTGGGGTGAGAGTAGGATCCAGAGGAATTGTAATCTCTTCGTTGGTATAATAATTCAGTGCTTTGAAAGATTTACATCCATCTTCCAGACCATATCCGTAAGTGTTGATAAGTTCACCGTAGACCTTGTATTTGTCTTTTTTGGCGGTGTCTTTCATCTGTTTCTGCTGAAGTGCATATTTTTTACGGTTACGATCCAGCGCGGTCTGTACGATCCTTCGAAGATCTGAAGATTTCTGGCGGATACGGTTCAGAGTATCACGGGAGGCGTAATAGGTCTCAAGCATGGAAGAAACGGTGGAAAAAGTTTCACTGCGATATTCATTTCCATACTGAGTCAGCGGAAGAACAGAATATTCAACCGGTTCATTGTCACGGTAGATAATATTCGGGGTAAAATCTCCCTCAGTAACCTGTTCCATCAGTCGGTGGAAGGTATGATAGAGATGTGTGGCGGCAGTTTCATTCAGGGACTGGGCAGCATCACTTCCGTCGATGGAGGCACGGTAGCAGATCTCTTCCGCGATCAGCGGACTCAAACCGGTGAGGGTGGAGTAGATCGCCTTGGAAATATTGCAGGGTTTTGTACAGATCGTTCGGATAAATTCCGTTTCTGTAATGGTGAGAGGATCAAACTTTTCCTGGGTATGAGGAAGAAAATAATCTCTGCCGGGCAGAACCTCACGGACAGAACTCATATGGGAGGAAACATGTTTGATACTGTCGAGGATCATACGGTTCTCATCACAGAAAATAATATTGCTGTGTTTGCCCATCAGTTCTGCAATCAGAAACTTCCTGCAGGGATCGCCCATCTCGTTGCGGTGTTCCAGCTCAAATTCCACAACACGTTCCAGGCCGGGCTGGCGGATGCTGCTGATCCGGGCACTGCCGATGTGCTTGCGAAGCAGCATGCAGAAATTTGGTGCAGTGAGCGGGCTTGGCTTGTTTTTATCTGTAAAGTAGATAAGAGGAAGAGAGGCACTTGCGGAGAGCAGAAGTCTGCACTGACCGTTTGCACCTTTTCCGGTGATCATTAGAGCGTCTGCTTCAGGCTGGGCGATCTTGTTAAAACGTCCTCCGTCCAGATTCTGGTGTAATTCCCTGACCATTGCTGCAATGGTGATTCCATCAAAAGCCATAATTAAATCTCCTTTTCTATTTATCAACATTAAGAAATCTTTATCAATATCAAAATTACTGCTATTGTAACCTTGCAAAGCCGGAAATGTCAACGTGGGTGAGAGAACTGTGATAAATATTTATAAAAAAAACAAATTGACTAGCATTTTAGAATGCACTATAATAAATCTGTATGTAGAAAAGAACAGACTTGCAAAGTGAGAAAACCTATGATAAAAAGTATGACAGGCTTTGGCCATGCAGAAAAAGTAACCAGACAGCAGAAGATTACAGTAGAACTCAAATCTGTTAATCACAGATATCTGGATCTGAACATCAAAATGCCGCGTAAATTCAATATGCTGGAGGGACAGGTGCGCAGCCTGATGAAGCAGTATATGCAGCGAGGCAAGGTTGATGTTTTTATCAACTATGAAGATTATACAGGCGGCAGTGTGGCACTGAAATATAACCATGATCTGGCAGCGGTCTATCTTGGCTATCTGAAACAGATGTCGGAGGAGTTTGGACTGGAGAATGATATCCGTGTATCAGTTCTTTCCCGTTATCCGGAGGTTCTGACGATGGAGGAGCAGTCTGTAGACGAAGAAGAACTGTGGAAAACGCTGGAGGAGCCGCTGCGGGAAGCCTGCGGGAAATTTGTCGAGACCCGTGCCAGAGAAGGACAGCATCTTAAGGAAGATCTTCTTCAGAAGCTGGATGCTCTGGATGAAATGGTCAGCAGAGTGGAGGCACGTTCTCCGGAAGTGGTACGTGTTTACCGTGAGAAGCTGGAACAGAAGGTTCGTGATCTTCTGGAGGACAGCCAGATTGATGATAATCGTATAGCGGCAGAGGTAGTCCTTTTTTCAGACAAGATCTGTAATGATGAAGAGACAGTCCGTCTGCACAGTCATATCCTTGGAATGAAGAAGATGCTTGAGGAGCAGGAAGGGGTAGGACGTAAGATGGACTTCATGGCACAGGAGATGAATCGTGAGGCGAACACGATCCTCTCCAAGTCCAATGATCTTGAGGTTTCTGATATCGCGATAGGCCTTAAGACAGAGATCGAGAAGATCCGTGAGCAGATTCAGAATATTGAGTAATGGAGGCAGACAGTTTCTGTGGCTAAGCTAATTAATATAGGATTTGGTAATGTGGTAAATTCCCGCAAGATCGTGGCAGTTGTCAGTCCTGATGCTGCACCGGTGAAGCGAATGGTGCAGAGCATCAAAGGTACCCGGGCACTGATCGATGCGACGCAGGGGCGCAAGACAAAAGCAGTGATCGTTACATCGGATGATTATCTTGTTCTGTCTGCACTTCAGCCGGAGACGATCGCCAGGAGATTTGCAGAAGCATATGATTATGAGGAAAGGGAAGAGGAACATGAGTAAGGGAGTTTTGACAGTAGTATCCGGATTTTCCGGAGCAGGTAAAGGTACGGTGATGAAACGTCTTCTTGAGAAGTATGATGACTGTGCACTTTCCATCTCTGTTACTACCAGGAAACCCAGGGAAGGCGAAGTAGATGGCAGAGAGTACTTTTTCAAAACAAGAGAAGAAGTAGAGATGATGATTGAGGCAGGTGAGCTTCTTGAGTATGCTCAGTATGTGGATAATTATTATGGAACTCCACGCCCTTATGTAGAGGAAATGCTCTCCCAGGGAAAAAATGTGATTCTGGAGATAGAGATCCAGGGAGCCATGAAGATCAAGGAAATGATTCCGGATGCAGTTCTGGCATTTGTGACTCCGCCCACTTTTGAAGAACTTAAGAAGCGTCTTGTGGGAAGAGGAACAGAGACACTGGAAGTGATTGAATCCCGCCTTAGGAGGGCTGCTGAGGAAGCAGAAGGAATGCATTCTTATGATTATCTTCTGATCAATGATGTCGTAGAGGACTGCGTCGATAAACTTCATGAGATTATTTTAAGTGAGCGCTGCCGTGCAGAACGCAACGGAGAGTTTATCAAAGCAATCCAGGAAGAATCCCGCTGCTTTCTGGGCAGATAGCAGAATGATCCCGGCAGCGGATCCGAAAAACAGGTTAGTAAGGATATCCCTTATATAAATTAAACTGAAACATGAAATGAAAGGAGAAATTTAATATGATACATCCGTCATATACAGAACTGATTCAGGCAATCAACAATAATGCAGAGGAAGATGACAACACAATGATGCTCAACAGCCGTTACTCTCTGGTACTGGCAACCAGCAAGAGGGCAAGACAGCTGATCGCAGGAAGCGAACCGCTTGTTGGCGGAGCAGCAGGCAAGAAACCTCTTGCAATTGCAATTGATGAATTGTACAAAGGCAAAGTTAAAATTGTTGCAACATCTGAGGAAGAAACACAGGAGTCTGTACCAGCTGCTTCTGAAGAAACTGTAACAGAGGAAACAACCGAAGAAAATAACCAGTAATTATGATAATCAGAAGGCAGACTGTCTTCTGATTATGTGTATCAGGAGATTATATGAAAATTTTATTTATATCACTGGGTTGTGACAAGAACCTTGCGGACTCAGAAGAAATGCTCGGATTTCTTACAGGCAGCGGTCATGAGATTGTAGATTCAGAAGATGATGCAGATGCGATCGTAGTCAATACCTGCTGCTTCATCCATGATGCCAAGGAGGAGAGTATCAATACGATCCTTGAGATGGCAGAATACAAAAAGACAGGCAAATGCAAAGCACTGATCGTGACAGGCTGCATGGCACAGCGCTATAAAGAAGAGATCACACAGGAGATTCCGGAGGTAGATGCAGTTCTTGGAACGACATCCTATGCAGATATCGTGAAGGCCCTGAATGAGGCCCAGGCAGGACATGTTTTCCAGGAGTTCCGCGATATCAATGAACTTCCTGAGGATTCAGGCAGACGTGTGCTGACAACCGGCGGCCATTTTGGTTATCTCAAGATCGCTGAGGGTTGTGATAAGCGCTGTACCTACTGTATCATACCTTCTCTCAGAGGAAAGTTCCGAAGTGTTCCGGAAGAACGTCTTCTTGCACAGGCAGAATATATGGCTGAACAGGGAGTGAAGGAACTGATCATTGTAGCTCAGGAAACTACTGTTTACGGTACGGATCTTTATGGAAAGAAAACTCTTCACATACTGCTCAGGAAACTCTGTCAGATCAGGGGAATCCGCTGGATTCGTGTCCTTTACTGCTATCCGGAGGAAATTTATGATGAACTGATTCAGGTAATGAAAGAAGAGAAAAAAATCTGTCATTATCTTGATCTCCCGATCCAGCATGCAAGTGACCGTATCCTCAGGAGAATGGGACGCCGAACTACCAGAAAACAGCTTACAGACATCATCACAAAGCTTCGCCGTGAAATCCCGGATATTGTACTCCGTACTTCACTGATCACAGGGTTCCCGGGAGAAACACAGGAAGATCATGAAGAACTTATGGAATTTGTAGATGAAATGGAATTTGACCGTCTTGGTGTGTTCACCTATTCCCCGGAGGAGGGAACACCGGCAGAGTCCATGGAAGGACAGGTTCCTGAGGAGGTAAAAGAAGACCGCCGTGATGAGATCATGTCTCTTCAGCAGGAAATTTCTCTGGATAAGGGCAGTGAGAGGATAGGGCAGGAACTTCTGGTTATGATCGAAGGAAAGGTGTCCGGTGAGAGTGCCTACATTGGAAGAACCTATGCAGATGCACCAAAGGTTGATGGATATATCTTCGTTCAGACAGGAGAACTTCTTATGACAGGTGATTTTGCACGTGTTCGTGTGACAGGTGCGCTGGAATACGATTTGATAGGAGAGTTGGCTGATGAATACACCGAATAAACTGACAGTGGCCAGAATGATCATGGTACCGTTTCTCGTAGTGTTTCTGCTGACAGGATGGGGAGGAGATGCGAACCGTTATATCTCCCTCGTCATCTTTGTGGCAGCGAGTATCACTGACTGGCTTGACGGATATCTGGCCCGCAAAAATCATTTAGTGACTAATTTTGGTAAATTTATGGATCCTCTTGCAGATAAACTTCTGGTATGTTCTGCGATGATCTGCATGATCGAACTTGGCAGACTTCCGGCCTGGTTTGTAATTATAATTATAGGAAGAGAATTTATTATCAGTGGATTTCGCCTGATCGCTGCAGAGAACGGAATTGTTATCGCGGCAAATTACTGGGGCAAGTTCAAGACAGTATCGCAGATGATCATGATCATTTTACTGATCCTGCATTTTGATGATATTTCTGTATTTGCAGTGCTGGAGCAGATTTTTATCTGGATTTCCCTTGCACTTACTGTTATTTCACTGATGACTTATATCTGGCAGAACCGCAATGTTCTGTCCATGCAGGAGTAATTACGGCATAATTCAGGAGGCATATATCAAATGATAACAGAGCTGATTTCCGTAGGAACAGAAATACTTCTTGGAAATATTGTAAACACCAACAGTGCATATCTTTCTGAGAAATGTGCGCAGCTTGGACTTTCTGTCTATTATCAGACGGTAGTGGGGGATAATGAGGCGCGGATGCGTGAAACTATTCAGACTGCACTGGACCGTTCAGATGTAGTGATTCTTACGGGAGGTCTTGGACCGACAGAGGATGACCTGACAAAGGAAGTTACAGCTGATGTGATGGGAATGAAACTTGTGGAGGATCTTCACAGCAGAGAGTTGATGGAGGAATATCTGGAAAAATATAAGAAGAACAATCCACAGAGAAAGATCACGGCAAACAATTATAAGCAGGCAATGGTTCCAAAAGGTGCGATCGTTCTGGACAATCATAATGGTACAGCACCGGGACTGATCCTTGAGAAAAAGGGGAAAACAGCAATTCTTCTTCCGGGACCTCCTGGTGAGATGAAGCCGATGTTTGAGGAGTATGTTTTTCCGTATCTTCGTAAGAAACAGCCTGAGATCATTTATTCTCAGATGGTCAAAATATGTTCTATTGGCGAGAGTCAGGTGGCAGAGGAGATTCAGGATCTGATCGAGAGTCAGACAAATCCTACGATTGCCCCATATGCCAAGACAGGGGAAGTACATCTTCGGATCACTGCCAAGGGTCGGGACGAGAAGGAATGCAGGAAACTGATCAAGCCGGTTGTCAAAGAACTTAAGGCAAGGTTTGGTAAAAATGTCTTTGCGACAGAAGAAACGAAAACTCTGGAAGAGGCAGTCACAGATCTGCTCAGAGAACAGAAAATGACACTTTCTCTCGCAGAATCCTGTACCGGAGGTGCGATTGCAGCGAGAATTGTCAATGTGTCCGGTGCTTCCGAGGTGTTTCTTCAGGGCATGGTCACATATAGCAACAAAGCGAAACGAAGATGCCTGAATGTCAGCAAATCTACTCTTAAGAAACATGGAGCGGTCTCTGAAAAGTGTGCGGCAGAGATGGCAAAAGGCGGACGTAAGGCATCAAAAACCGATATCTGCCTTTCTGTGACGGGAATCGCAGGTCCGGGAGGCGGAACGAAGGAAAAACCGGTCGGAACCGTCTTTATGGGATGCTCGTACAAAGGCTGTACCAGGGTAAGAGAATTTCATTTCCAGGGCAACCGTGCGAGAGTGCGGGAACAGACCGTGGCGCACGGACTTGCATTTCTTCGGGACTGTATAATGGAACGTGCAGAGAAAAAATAATTATAGTTAAAAATCTCCCGCTGGCTGATGCAGTGGGAGATTTTTTTTACCGGATCATTCGCATAAGGCTGACGATCTGATCGAGTTTTGCTGCTTCTTTTGGAGATCTGCCAGTTTTGAGAACGCTCAATATTAATGATATTTCGTCTGATGAGAAATTCAATCCGTTCTGTCTGCCCTGAGCAGCCGCATTCATCAGAAATGGCAGCATATCAGAAGGAGATCTGCCGCCGCTTTGTCCTGCGAGATTTTGCAGAAGAGCAAGTTTGGAAGGATCGATGCTGCTGAGTCTCGGGTCATTCTGCCAGTTCTGTTCCAGAGGTATCACCTTCTTCCATATCGGAGCTGTTCATAACCTGCATTAATTGTATCATCACGAGAAAATTGCTGATCTGATCCAGCTGTTCCCGGCTCCTGCCATAGGTGAACTTACGGATGTCATTTAAAAGCTCTGAGGGAGAAACAGATGAAGAGGCACAGATCTGCATTTCCGGTGTTCTGCCCTGAAACAGCGACAGGGTATTTGCCAGTTCCCGGGTTTTGGTAAAAACAGAGAGAAACTGCTGGCTCTTAGGCGAAAGATATGGAATAAAGGCTTTCAGCATCTGCGACTGATCATCGGAAACCAGCTGATCAAGTCTGGTCTGGGAAATCATTTCTTCTTCCATATAATAAGGCTCCTTTTTTATATAAAGCTATGCTTTTTGTTTTTAGAATATGACGGCGAGGCGGATTTTGACATAAGATAAATGGTAAGAAAGAACAGAAGGGTGAATGTTATGGACGAGAAAAAAGAAAAACTTGTGCTGGATGGAAATGCTTTTTATGAGCTGGATCTGGAATGCCTGAAGGATAAAGAAATAAGGATGAAGAGAGAAAAAGAACGAAGAGAAGAAAAAAACAGACAAAGGCAGAGGAAATAAATCCTCTGTCTGTTGCCTGCTTTTTCAAAAAGAACTGGTTCAGCATCCGCAGTTGCTGCCGCATCCACATCCACAGCTATTGCTGCCGCAGTTACCGCATCCGCCGCAGAGAAGAAGCAGAACTACGATGATCCAGCAGTTATCGCCATTGCCATATCCGCAGCCGTTTCCATATCCGTTATTTCCGCAGCAGCACAGGAGAATGATCACCCAGAGAATGCA
>CAKRTP010000051.1 GCA_934402155.1 uncultured Blautia sp.
GGACGTCAGCCGGAATGCAAAGGTGATGTTACATCTACCATGCTTCTTGGTTGTGCTATCGCAGAAACAACCGGTATTTATGGTTTCGTAACCGGTCTGCTCCTTATTTTCGTAGCACCTGGCATGTTCATGAACTTCCTGGGATAATCGGGAATATAAGGTGACAGATACGGCGTTATGAGAAGCCGTATCATAGAAAAACAGGAGGTTACAAACATGCAGGTACAGGAATTAGTAGGAATTGTGCCGTGGAATTTTATAGCGACGATTTGCAACCTTTTTATTCAGGTGTATCTCATCAAACGCTTTCTTTTTAAGCCGGTCAATGAAATGCTGGAGAAGCGCAGGGCAAAAGCTGACGCTGAGATCCAGGATGCAGTGAAGGCGAAGGAAGAAGCTCAGGCAATGAAATCCGAGTACGAGAAAAACATGCAGGAAGCCAGAGATAAGGCAAATGAGATCGTCAAGACAGCACAGAAAACAGCTGCTGTCCAGAGCGAGGAAATGATCAGGGAAGCTTCCAGCCAGGTAACTGCCATGAAAGAAAAGGCAGAGAAGGATATCGCACAGGAGAGACGCAAGGCTGTCAATGAGATCAAGGGAGAGATTGGCGGCATGGCTGTTGAGATCGCCGGTAAGGTAATCGAGCGCGAACTTAATGAAGAGGATCACACGAAACTGATTAATGATTTTATTGAGAATGTAGGTGAGGCATCATGACACAGGCTGCCAGAGTTTACGGCGGCAGTCTGTATGATCTTGCTGCCGAAGAAAAGCTCGATGGACAGATCATGGAGCAGATGAATGAAATCAGGCAGATTTTCCGGGAGAATCCAGGATATCTGAAATTACTGGGAGAGCCGGCAATTCCGCAGGATGAGAGGATGAAACTTCTCGATGAGGCTTTTGGCGGACAGACAGAACCGTATCTTCTCAATTTTCTCAAGCTTTTATGTGAGAAAAAAAATTTGCGTGAGTTCGCAGGCTGCTGTGAGGAATTCACCAGGAGATACAATATCGATCATGGTATTGCAGAAGCGGTAGTGACAAGTGCTGTCAGACTCACAGAAGAACAGATGGAGGCTCTCAAGGCAAAGCTTGAGAAGCTTAACGGCAAGAAAATTCATCTGACACAGAAGACGGACCCGACCGTACTTGCCGGACTCCGTGTGGAGATGGAAGGCATACAGCTTGACGGAACAGTGCAGGGACGTATTTCAGATATCTCAAAGCGACTGGAAACTACTCAGTTGTAGTATAAAAACAAACGTTACTGTGTACAGATCAAACAGTAACATACAAAATTGTTAAAGGATGGAATGGACACATGCAATTAAAACCTGAGGAAATATCCAAAGTCATCCGAAGCCAGATAAAATATTATGAAAATGCGATACAGCAGAATGAGACAGGTACAATCCTTATGGTTGGTGACGGAATCGCACGTGCCAGCGGACTTGTGAACTGTATGGCAGGTGAATTACTGGAATTTGAAGATGGAAGTTTCGGTATGGCACAGAACCTGGAAGAAAACAGTGTTTCTATTGTAATATTTGGCTCCGATGAGAATATCGGTGAAGGCCAGACCGTAAAGCGTACAGGCAAAGTTGTGTCTGTACCGGTCGGTGAGGCTATGATCGGACGAGTAGTGAATGCACTTGGTCAGCCTATTGATGGTGCAGGACCGATCGATACAAAAGAATTTCGCCCGGTAGAGAGCAAGGCACCTGGAATCTGTGAGAGACGGTCTGTATATCAGCCGCTTCAGACAGGTATCAAGGCAATCGACTCTATGATCCCGATCGGACGGGGACAGCGTGAGCTGATCATCGGTGACCGTCAGACAGGAAAGACAACTATCGCAACAGATACGATCATCAACCAGAAAGGCAAGGATGTACTCTGTATCTACGTTGCGATCGGACAGAAACGATCTACAGTAGCATCTCTGGTGGAGAATCTTACCAGAAACGGTGCTATGGATTATACCATCGTAGTGGCTGCGACAGCTTCTGAATCCAGCCCGCTGCAGTACATTGCACCGTATTCAGGCTGTGCAATGGGTGAATACTTTATGAACCAGGGAAAAGATGTACTGATCATTTATGATGATCTGAGTAAACATGCGGTTGCGTACCGTGCACTTTCCCTTCTGATCCGTCGTCCGCCTGGACGTGAGGCATATCCTGGAGATGTTTTTTATCTGCATTCCAGACTGCTTGAGCGTGCAGCGAAGCTTGACGACGAGCATGGCGGCGGTTCTCTGACAGCACTGCCGATCATCGAAACACAGGCAGGTGACGTATCTGCCTATATTCCGACAAACGTAATTTCCATTACAGACGGACAGATATTCCTGGAAACAGAACTTTTCCATTCCGGTATCATGCCGGCGGTAAACCCTGGTATTTCCGTATCACGAGTTGGTGGAGATGCACAGATCAAGGCCATGAAGAAGGTTGCCGGAACTCTGAAACTGATCTATTCTCAGTATCGTGAACTTCAGAGTTTTGCCCAGTTCGGTTCCGATCTGGATGCTGATACCAAGGCGCGTCTGGAACAGGGTGCACGTATTGTAGAAGTTCTGAAACAGAGCCAGAATGCTCCGGTGCCGGTAGAGAAGCAGGTAGCGATCCTGTATGCGGTAACCAAGGGCATCCTTGAAAAAGTTAACGTTGAAGACGTAAGCGAATATGAAGCAGGACTGTACACGTATCTCGATGCAGATGCAGCTGGTCTGGAAGTGATGCAGCTTATCAGCTCCACAGGCAAACTTGAGCCGGAAACAGAAGAAAAACTGCGTCATGTACTGGAAGCGTATACAGAGAATTTCCTGAATACAAAACCTGACAAATAATGTGAGTAGGAGGGTATAAATCATATGGCTGGAAATATGAAAGCGGTAAAGCTGCGTATCAAAAGCGTACAGAGTACGATGCAGATTACCAAGGCCATGGAGCTTGTTGCATCCTCCAAACTGCGTAAGGCAAAGGAACGTGCAGAAACCTGCCGTCCATATTTTACAGAGCTGCATGATACACTGAAGGACATTGCGAGAGAAAACACAGATTTTTCTTCTGTATATGCCAGAGAGTCATCGAATCCCCGTTACTGTTATGTGGTGATCGCCGGTGACAGAGGTCTGGCGGGAGGATACAATGCCAATCTTTTCAAATGTCTGGAGGCGGCAGCTGAAGGTAAGGACTATGTGGTTCTGCCGATTGGAAAGAAGGCAGTAGAGTATTTCAGACAGAGAGGCGTGGAATGCCTGACAGACCGTTTTGCGGAGATCGCAGGTATTTCGGTGGCGGACTGTTTTGAAATAGCGAATCTGCTTTGTGAAGAATTCCGCAAGGGAACATTTGGACATGTCGAATTATGTTATACCGTTTTTGCATCTATGCTTTCTCAGCGTCCGGAGGTATTTTCCATACTTCCTATGACAGATATCAGGGAGGAAAGCGGCGGCAGAGTAGATACAAGAAATCTGATTCTCTATGAGCCGAATGCAGAGGTTGTGTTTGATGCCATTGTTCCGGAATATCTGGCGGGACTTGTTTACGGCGGTGTATGTGAGAGTACGGCCAGTGAACTTGCGGCCAGACGTATGGCTATGGATGCTGCGACAAGTAATGCAGAAGAGATGATCGAAAAGCTGAATCTGTATTACAACAGAGCACGACAGGCCAGCATCACGCAGGAGATCACGGAGATTGTTGCAGGTGCGGAAGGGCTTTAAAGGGGCTTTAAATTAGCATAGGAGACTTAAAACATGAGTGAAAAACACATTGGCGAAGTAGTACAGGTCATCGGTCCGGTTCTGGATATCCGCTTTGCGCACGATGAACTCCCGGCTCTTCTCAATGCCATAGAAATAGAATCAAACGGCGCAAAGCTGACAGCCGAGGTAGCGCAGCAGATTGGTGATGATGTCGTAAGATGTATTGCCATGAACTCTACCGATGGTCTTGTCCGGGGCACGAAGGCGGTAGATACCGGCGGCCCGATCACAGTTCCGGTAGGAGATGCCTGCCTGGGACGAGTATTCAATCTTCTTGGAGATCCGGTAGATAACCAGCCGGCTCCGGAAGCGAAGGAACGCTGGTCGATCCATCGTCCGGCACCTTCTTATGAAGAACAGATGCCGGCAACAGAGATCCTGGAGACAGGTATCAAAGTCGTTGACCTGATCTGCCCATATGCAAAGGGTGGTAAGATCGGTCTGTTCGGTGGTGCAGGTGTAGGAAAAACAGTTCTTATCATGGAGCTGATCCATAACGTAGCTACTGCTCACGGTGGTCTGTCTGTATTTACAGGTGTTGGAGAGCGTACCCGTGAGGGAAATGACCTTTATAATGAAATGAAAGAAAGTGGAGTTATCGACAAGACTGCTCTGGTTTACGGTCAGATGAACGAGCCGCCTGGAGCACGTATGAGAGTCGGTCTTTCCGGTCTTACCATGGCGGAATATTTCCGTGATGAGAAGAACCAGGACGTGCTTCTTTTCATTGACAATATTTTCCGTTTCACACAGGCAGGTTCTGAGGTATCAGCACTTCTCGGACGTATGCCGTCAGCAGTAGGATATCAGCCGACACTGGCAACAGAAATGGGTAACTTACAGGAACGTATCACTTCCACAAGAAAGGGTTCCATCACATCTGTACAGGCTGTTTATGTGCCTGCCGATGACCTTACTGACCCGGCTCCGGCAACGACATTCTCACATCTGGATGCTACGACCGTACTTTCCCGTGAAATCTCCAGTCAGGGTATCTACCCGGCAGTAGATCCGCTGGATTCCACAAGCCGTATCCTTTCACCGGAGATTGTCGGCAAAGAGCATTATGAGATTGCAAGATCTGTACAGCGTGTACTTCAGCGTTACAAAGAACTTCAGGATATCATTGCCATCATGGGTATGGATGAACTTTCTGAGGAAGACAAGCGTACTGTAAACCGTGCACGTAAAGTTCAGAGATATCTGTCACAGAGTTTCTCTGTAGCAGAACAGTTCACAGGTATGCCTGGCAAATATGTTCCTCTGAAGGAAACCTTAAGAGGATTCAGAATGATCCTTGACGGAGAATGTGATGACATTCCGGAGAGCTATTTCCTGTTTGCAGGCACTATCGATGAAGTATTCGAAAAAGCCAAGAAACAGTAAAGGAGGTGGCTTATGAGTACCTTCCCTTTACGGATCGGAACACCGGACGGACTGCTTTTTGAGGGTAACGTGGAGCGGGTGGTCTGCAGAAGCATCGGCGGAGATATCGCCATTCTTGCAAGACACTGCAACTTCTGTACCGCTCTTGGCATGGGTGAAGCCAGCGTAGTCATGAAGGACGGGACCAGACGGACTGCAGCCTGCATCGGTGGGATGCTTTCTGTGATGAACGGAACCTGTCGTCTTCTTGCAACCACCTGGGAGTGGAAAGAAGATATCAATGAGGAACGTGCACTGGCAGCCAGAAAACGGGCCGAGGAGATGATTGCCAAGGGCGGTCTCACCGACCAGGAATACAAGATGGCCTCAGCCAAGCTTCAGAGGGCACTGGTGCGTCTGAGTGTAAAAGAGTAATTACAGGGAGCGATGTTGATAGGGGCATCGCTCCTTTTTTCGGGCTGCAGCGCAAAAGATGTATTTACGGATTCGGCATAAAATGCTATGATGTGTTTCACTATCATACTGCAGATTTAATCTGAAGGCAGAAAAGAAGGAGTGGGATTTTATGAAATCTACTACGGTAGAAGGCAGGGCAAAGACGAAGAATGGAGTCACCAGGCTTGTTTTTTCGGTGATATGTATCCTGCTGGAAGTAATATTTATTATTCTAATGTTTACAAAACTCAACAGATATGCAGAGGCAGTCAATCTTCTGACGAGAGTTGTGGGCGTGATCGTTATTTTGAATATGTATGCATCACCGGTCACCTCGACGATCAAAGTTCCCTGGATCCTTCTGATCCTCATGTTCCCGATCATGGGACTTGGTCTGTATCTTCTGGTCGGTCTGAACGGCGGTACCGAAAAGATGAGGAGGCGTTATCAGAAAATCGACGAACAGCTTTTGCCGCTGCTCCCGGAGAACAGAAAAATTCAGGAAAAACTGCAGCAGAAAATTCCAAAAGCCGGAAATATTTCTTCCTATATCCACAGAAATGCCGCGTATCCTGTGTATCAGAATACAAATGTGACCTATTTTGATGAGGCGGCAAAGGGACTGGAAGCACAGCTTCAGGATCTGGCAAAAGCAGAGCAGTTTATCTTTATGGAATATCATGCAATCGAGGATGCTGAGGCCTGGCATCGGATCCAGCAGGTGCTGGAAGACCGGGTAAAGGCAGGCGTGGAGGTCAGGGTATTCTATGACGACATGGGCTCGATTGGTTTTATCAATACAGACTTTACCAAAAAGATGGAAGCAGTCGGAATCCGCTGCCGTGTATTTAACCCGTTTATGCCAGGTCTGAATCTGTTTCTGAACAACCGTGACCACCGAAAGATCACCGTGATCGACGGAAAAGTAGGATTTACAGGAGGATATAACCTTGCAAATGAGTATTTCAATCTGACACACCCTTACGGACAGTGGAAAGATACTGGCATCCGTCTGGAAGGTGATGCAGTCCGTTCCCTGACAGTGACCTTCCTTGAGATGTGGAATGCAGTCAGCGACAAAGATGAGAATGACACGGATTTTGAAAAATTTCTTCCGAAATATCCATATGAAGCACAGCAGACCGGATTTATACAGCCATATGCCGACAGTCCTCTGGACAACGAACAGGTCGGAGAAGAAGTTTATATCAGCATGGTGAATAAGGCGGAAAAATACTGCTGGTTTATGACCCCGTATCTGATTATTACGGATGAAATGACACATGCAATGACACTTGCCGCCAAGCGAGGTGTAGACGTCAGGATCATTACTCCGGGTATTCCGGACAAAAAGCAGATCTACAATATAACACGATCTTTCTATCACGGACTGGTCAAGGATGGCGTTCGTATTTATGAATGGACACCGGGATTCTGTCATGCCAAGATGAGCGTTGCAGATGACTGTATGGCGACCTGCGGAACGATCAATCTGGATTATCGAAGCCTGTATCATCATTTTGAAAACGGATGTTTTATGGCAGACTGTGATACTGTTCTTGATATCCGAAATGACCTGCAGGAAACGATGAAAGAGTGTCGCGAGGTCACCGAAAAATACCGCACGGGACGCAGTGCGTACCTGCGCCTGGGACAGCTGTTTATGCGGTTGTTTGCGGGGTTGTTATAGGGGATATTACCAATGGAGAATCGTCAAAACAGTACTAAAATAATCTCTGTTAGCATTGACTCACAGGGGCCAGATAAAGTAAAATATAGATAGTCAAAATGAAGACAGAACGGACTCTGACGGCGGAGTCCGTTTGTTTTATCAGAAATTATTCAGAGGCTGTTGTGAATATGGGAGGAATTTATAAATGCTGAAAGTAGCAATCTACGGAAAGGGCGGGATTGGAAAATCGACAGTGACTTCCAATCTGGCGGCGGCTTTTGCGTCCATGGGCAAGAAGGTCATCCAGATTGGCTGTGACCCGAAGGCAGATTCAACGATCAACCTGCTTGGCGGGGAACCGCTTCGTCCGGTAATGAATTACATGCGGGAAGAAGATGAGGAACCGGAGACACTGGAGGATATTTCCAGAGAGGGATTCGGCGGTGTTCTCTGTATCGAGACAGGAGGTCCGACTCCTGGACTTGGCTGTGCGGGACGAGGGATCATAGCAACTTTTCAGTTGCTAGAGGATCTGCGGTTATTTGAAACATATAAGCCGGATGTCGTACTCTACGACGTGCTGGGAGATGTGGTCTGTGGTGGATTTGCGGCCCCGATCCGTGAGGGTTATGCGGAAAAAGTCCTCATCGTGACCTCAGGAGAAAAGATGGCTCTGTATGCGGCAAACAACATTTCCAGTGCTGTGCGGAACTTTGAAGACAGAAGCTATGCGAGGATTTTCGGAATCGTACTGAATCATCGAAATGTAGAAAATGAAACAGAAAAAGTGCAGGCATTTGCTGAGAAGGCCAGCATCCCGATCGTAGGGGAGATACCGAGAAGCGACGAGATCATCCGCTGGGAAGACCAGGGCAAAACAGTGATCGAGGGAGATTCAGAGTCCGAGATCAGCAGGCGGTTTTTTGATCTGGCAGAAATGCTTTTGAAAGCTGAGGAAGAAGAATGAGCAGAGCCTATTATTGTACAGTAAAAGAACTGAATGAGCGTGGAAAAGACAATATCCCGGATCAGTTCAAATCCAATATGCATCTGATCTACAGTTCTCCGGCAACCCTTGCCTTCAACTCTCCGGGAGCAGAGGGATTCGGTGTGAAGAGAGCCGGACTTGCTGTTCCGGATTCGATCATGCTGATCGTGGCACCGGGCTGCTGCGGGCGAAATACATCTCTGATCAGTTCCATGCGTGAATATGACAACCGTTTCTTTTATCTGATGATGGATGAGACAGATATCGTGACAGGTCGTCATCTCAAAAAGATCCCAAAAGCAGTGGCGGAAATCTGCGAAGGTCTTGATAAGAAGCCGTCCGTTGTGATGATCTGTATTACCTGTGTGGATGCACTTCTCGGTACGGATATGGAGCGTGTCTGCCGTAAGGCAGAGGAAAAAGCAGGACTTCCGGTGCGTCCGTGTTATATGTATGCACTGACCAGAGAGGGAAGAAAACCGCCGATGGTGCATGTAAGACAGTCCCTATATTCCCTTCTTGAACCGGCAAAAAAGAAAGAAAATGTTGTCAATCTCCTGGGATTTTTCTCGCCGCTTGTGGACAACTGTGAGCTGTATGAACTGCTTCATGGCGCGGGGATCAAGACAATCCATGAGATATCCAGATGCAGAGATTTTGAAGAATACAAGACCATGTCAGAGGCGAATTTTAACCTGGTGCTTCACCAGGAATCACGCTTCGCAGCAGAGGATTTTAATGACAGATTAAACATTCCGTTCATTGAACTTCGGCGGCTGTATCAGACAGACAAGATACAGAATCAGTATCAGGCGCTGGCGTCAGTACTTGGAGTGAAGTTTGATACAGAGGAATATCGAAAGACAGCCGAACAGGCGGTAGAAGATTTCCGTAAAGTATGTCCGGATGCATCCTTTGCTGTCGGCGAATGCATGAACGGAGATCCGTTTGAGCTGGCACTGGCACTTCTGAAATATGGATTTAAGGTACCGGAAATCTATGGAACGATCACGGTGGAGAATTTTGTATACATGAAACAGCTGGCACTTTTGAGTCCTGATACGAGGGTCTTTTCCAATATGGAACCGACGATGATCTACTATGATCCGGCGCAGAGTGGAGTGAATATCACAATAGGAAAGGATGCCCTTTACTATCATCAGGACTGTCCGGGTCTGATGTGGAACCAGGATGAACAGCCTTACGGATTTGCGGGAGTTCGAAGGTTGTTTGAGGCACTTAAGGGGTGTCTTGAAAGAAAATAAAATAAAGAAATAGGGTAGCTGTGAGGGTACTGAACAGTTACGAAATAAAAGAAAGAGGGCTTTATGGGATACAAAGTAAAAGATTTACATGAACATAGTATGAAAAGCAGCTGTGTTCATGAGTATGTGGAGAAGCATGGATTATGCAATTAAAAATTACAACTGATTATGCAGTCAGGATCGTGTATTATCTGGCTTCGCACAGAGAAATCGTCACAGCAGCGGAATTGTCCGGAGTATTAAAAATACCGGAAAGCTATGTTCCAAAGATAACGAAAAAGTTAAAAGACGCGAATATAATTACAGCCTGTGAAGGGATAAAAGGAGGATATCTGTTTTGCAGAAATCCGGAGGACATTTCTCTCTTTGATATCATATCCTCCACAGAGGTAACTATGAAAATAAATCGCTGTCTGGAAGAGGATGGCTTTTGTTCCAGAAATGCCACAGATTATTGCAGCGTGCATAAAGCATTCTTAAAAGTACAAAAGATATATGAGGATTCATTACGAGAAGTTACGATCGCAGATATGATATAAAAAAAGTGTGAACTGACTGAAGAGAAGTTTCAAAAAATACCGTCACATCCTTACTGGAAGTGACGGTGTTTTTTATAGAAAATATTCCTATAAGGAGAGATCAGTTGATCTCCTGGCGGTATTTTTCACGTTTCTCCTTCGGGATTTCCAGGGCTTCCATTGCCTGGTCGATCGTCCATCCCATATTTTTCATAAGTTTTTTGATGGATTCAGTTTGGGTAAGTTCGATACCTTTTTCCATGCCCTCATCCATCAACATCTGTCCAAGTCTGGTCATACTCACAACCTCCTTAATCTCATCTAACTCAGTCTTACTTAAAAATTTGTCTGCCAGTGCATATAACATGGCTGTTGCTTTTTCGGCACTCAGTTCAACATTTGGCTTTGTCAGACGAATTGCTTCTTTGAACATATCCTTGCGGCTCATATTTCCGGACATCAGTGGTGTCAGGGAAAGAGCAGCATAATCATCTTCCGTAAAAGCTTCATCGTTATCCTGTTTCTGTTTTAATTTCCGAAATACTTCATCTGCATTTTTATCCTTCAGATAGATCGGCTGTATTTTGTAAGTATATAATCCACAGTCCAGCTCTGACTGCACATTCGTAATCCCGCCGGAATAGATCACATAAGTGATAACTTTTTTGCCTGTCTGATTGGAGTATACTGCATCATACGCATGAAATCTGCGTAAGTCCACCTCTTTTTTGTCGGTAGTCTGAAATTCTATATGTATATAGAATCCATCAGTAGTCAGAAAGGTAAAGTCCATATACAGGGAATGAATTGTCAGTTCTACCAACTCCGTAGGGCCAATTTCTTCATACTGATAATCAATGCCCAACATTTTGAGGATAGTATTCCGAAAATAGTCGAAGCCCATCTTCATAACTGCATCTTCGTGCTTGGTGTTTGCCATGAGGCACCTCTTTCATATATTAAGTATAGTCCTCATTTGTGTTCTGAAAATGTCTTCGGTGTTTTTGGTGGTTTTATCGTTTGTAAGGATTTCTGCCGTCCTCCTTCATATGATTATTTTATCAGAATCTGCTTCATTTCTCCAGTTGGAAGTTTCAAAATTGTTTCTTTTGAGATACTTTGTTGAGTTTCGATTTACTTAATGATATTATCTTCTCAAGAGGGAACAATAATGCAAAACACTATAGCTATGATCGCGGTAAATAGTTATGTCATTAAACAGATCAGGAGGTAATGATGAGAGGACTGTATTCATCCAAAACAGAAATCAGACACAAAATTTTTACAGAGATTGCCAGAATGGCATATGAGGGCGACGATCCGAAGATGATCGAGGAACTTCCGTTCAAGATCATCCCGGGAGAGGTCGCTTCTTACCGTGACAGTATTTTTCTGGAAAGAGCAGTAGTAGGCGAGAGACTTCGTGTGGCAATGGGAATGTCATTAAGACCGGTCACAGAGCATGCACCACTTTCCAAAGGCGTAGAGGCGAGTGTGATCGAAGAGAAATATTATGAGCCGCCGCTTATCAATGTGGTCAAGTTTGCATGTAATGCCTGTGCAGAAAAGAAGGTAATGGTCACAGAGGGATGCCAGGGCTGTCTGGAACATCCATGTGTTGAGGTCTGTCCAAAGAAAGC
This sequence comes from uncultured Blautia sp., assembly GCA_934402155.1. Taxonomy (GTDB): domain Bacteria; phylum Bacillota; class Clostridia; order Lachnospirales; family Lachnospiraceae; genus Blautia_A. The sequence continues at coordinate 11,686 of CAKRTP010000051.1, forward strand.
TGTACACATGGAAAATGGTCATTCACATATTGATGAGTCCCTGTGCATCAAGTGTGGGAAATGTATAGAAGCCTGTCCGTATAATGCGATCATCAAGCAGGAACGTCCGTGTACAAAAGCCTGTGGAATGAATGCCATCGGTTCTGATGAGTATGGAAGAGCTGAGATTGACCAGGACAAATGTGTATCCTGCGGACAGTGTCTCGTAAGCTGTCCATTCAGTGCGATCGTTGATAAGGGACAGATATTCCAGACGATCATGGCACTCAAGAGTGAGTCTCCGGTTTATGCAATCCTTGCACCGGCAATCGCAGGTCAGTTTGAAGGTCTGGAAAACACAAAGATCCGTGGTGCTTTTCAGGCACTTGGATTTACGGATGTCAGAGAAGTAGCGATCGGAGCGGATCTCTGTACGATCGAGGAGGCCAAGGATTTCCTGAAAGAGGTTCCAAAGGAGCTTCCATTTATGGCAACATCCTGCTGTCCGTCCTGGTCCATGATGGCGAAGAAGCTTTTCCCGGAGCAGGCGAAGTGCATTTCCATGGCACTGACTCCGATGGTTCTGACTGCGAGGCTGATCAAGCAGAAAGAGCCTGACTGCAAGATCGTTTTTGTGGGACCGTGTGCTGCCAAGAAGCTGGAAGCAAGCCGAAAGACAATCCGCAGTTATGTGGATTTTGTGCTGACCTTTGAGGAAGTTGCGGGAATGTTTGATGCGAAAGGCGTAGACTGGAAGGACATTCCGGAAGGAGAACCGCTTTTCCGTGCAAGTGCGGATGGCCGTGGATTTGCAGTAAGCGGCGGAGTGGCACAGGCAGTTGTTCATGCTGTAAAGAGAATCGATCCTGACCGTGAAGTGAAGGTTGTGAATGCAGAGGGACTTCAGAACTGCAAAAAAATGCTCCAGATGGCCAAGCTTGGCAAGTACAATGGCTATCTTCTGGAGGGAATGGCCTGCCCGGGCGGCTGTGTAGCCGGAGCCGGTACGATTCAGACCATCAAAAAAGCTTCTGCAGCTCTGGATAAGATGAAAAAAGAAGCGGCATTTGAGGAAGCATGCGATTCAAAATATCAGTCCCGACTGGAAAGTCTGGAGAAACTGAATCTGGAGTAAAGATG
>CAKRTP010000052.1 GCA_934402155.1 uncultured Blautia sp.
AGGAATCTGAAGCACTGCTGTATGATTTTCCTCCGGCGAATTGATTGAATGTACTTCATTCGAATTAATGATCATCAACTCGCCTGCCTTGAGCGGGTGTTCCTCTTCATTCAGATAAAATGTCAGAGACCCTTCCATGACGGCAAAAATCTCAATTGACGTATGCCAGTGTTTCTCTCTTACATAATTTCCCTGACTACCCTCAAACAGGAAAAATTTAAACGGCAGTCCCTCATCAGGGATTACCAGTTCATGCTGGAATTCCATGTAATACCCCTCTCATCCGTATATGATATTTTACTTCTACTGTTACTTATCATTTTTATATCATAACATGAATTGGTATATGACGGAAGCAGAATATATGATAGTGATATATGACGGAAGGTGGTATCTCATGTGCAGGGACACAAAATAATGCTGCGTTTTCTATTCCGTGCATGCGCTTATTTGCCGCCAGTAGCCCAAACTCGGCTCCGCCTCAAACAATGGGCTTGGTGCCGGCAGCTTGCCTGCACGTCATGACGAAAGCCTCGCAGACATTTCCTGTCCCTGCACATGAATACCAAACTTCCTGTATGTCGCCACACTCCCATCTTCAGATAAAATACGGTGAGATGGAATGAAAATAAAAAAATCCAGTCAAGAAGTTTTATAATCATCCTCTGGTGCAGTCTCGCCTGAAGAACTTCGTGAAGGTTCCTGGTTGTACAGGTTTTTGCGTTGATACAGAAAATGCTGCTGTCTGAGTGTCAGCGAGTTCAGCATTTTTCTGTATCGCTTTTAGCAAAGTTCTGTACACCACGGTACCTTAGAAGTTCTGAATTGAGACAAATCCAGAGGATGATTCATAAAACAACCTTCCTGGAGTTCAATTATTTTAATTCCATCGTCACCGGGAATCCTTTATCCTATCTAATCGCATCCTTCATCGATTTCACATACTCTCTGATATAAGGCACGCACTCCGCCCCATACGCCTCACACAGCTTCACGATCGCAGATCCCACAATAACCCCATCTGCCTGAGCTGCCATCTTCTTCGCCTGCTCCGGATTGGAAATACCAAATCCTACAGCACACGGGATATCTTTCTGGGCTTTGACAAGCTTTACCATAGAACCAATGTCTGTGGTGATCTGACTTCTCATACCTGTAACTCCAAGGGATGAGACACAGTAAACAAAACCCTCTGCCTCTTTTGCGATCATGGAGATTCTCTCATGGGAAGTCGGTGCGATCAGAGAGATCAGATCCAGACCGTATGTTTCTGCGACAGACGCAAACTCTTCCTTTTCCTCAAACGAAACATCCGGGAGGATTATTCCATCCATGCCCGCTTCTGCAGCTTTCCTGCAGAAACGTTCAATTCCATATGAAAAAACAACATTCGCATAGGTCATAAACACCATCGGGATCGAGGTATTTTGGCGAATTTTTTTTACCATATCAAAGATTTTATCTGTGGTAACTCCTCCTGACAAAGCGCGAAGATTTGCCCCCTGGATAACAGGCCCTTCTGCTGTCGGATCAGAAAATGGAATGCCAAGCTCGATCAGATCTGCACCAGCTTCTTCCATAGCGTAAACGATTTTTTCAGTAATATCGAGAGATGGATCTCCACATGTAATAAAAGGAATAAATGCCTTTCCCTTTGCAAACGCTTCTGTAATTCTCTTATTCATGGATATCCTCCCCTCTGTAACGTGCAATCGCTGCACAGTCCTTGTCTCCACGTCCTGAAATAGTAATAACTACAATCTGATCTTTGCTCATCTGCGGTACGATCTTTCTCGCATAGGCAACTGCATGAGCACTCTCTATTGCCGGAATGATGCCTTCTGTTCTTGACAGGTACTCGAAAGCATCTACTGCCTCATCGTCTGTTACCGGCACATATTCAGCACGTCCGATATCATAGAGATGTGCATGTTCCGGTCCGACACCAGGATAATCCAGCCCTGCTGAAATGGAATAAACCGGTGCGATCTGACCATACTCATCCTGGCAGAAATAAGACTTCATACCGTGGAAAATACCAAGTTTTCCTGTTGCGATCGTTGCCGCTGTTTCAGCTGTATTTATGCCACGTCCAGCTGCCTCACAGCCGATCAGACGAACTCCCTCATCCTCAATAAAGTTATAGAAAGTTCCGATCGCATTGGAACCGCCGCCGACACAGGCCAATACGGCATCCGGAAGTTTTCCTTCTTTTTCGAGGATCTGTTCTTTGATCTCTTTGGAAATAACCGACTGAAAATCACGAACGATCGTCGGGAAGGGATGGGGACCCATGGCAGAACCGAGTACATAATGAGTATCAGCAATACGGTTTGTCCACTCTCTCATGGTCTCAGAAACAGCATCCTTCAAGGTCGCTGTTCCCGATGTGACCGCATTTACCTTTGCTCCCAGAAGACGCATTCTGTAAACATTCAAAGCCTGACGTTCCGTATCTTCTTTTCCCATAAAAATTTCACATTCCATCCCCATGAGAGCTGCTGCTGTCGCAGTTGCAACACCATGCTGTCCGGCTCCTGTCTCTGCGATCACACGGGTTTTTCCCATTTTTTTTGCAAGCAGAACCTGCCCGAGAACATTATTGATCTTGTGTGCTCCCGTATGGTTCAGATCCTCACGTTTCAGATAAACTTTGGCTCCTCCAAGGTCTTCTGTCATATGTGCTGCATAATACAGACGTGACGGCCGACCTGCATAGTTATTAAGCAGATCTGAGAGTTCCCGGTTAAATTCCGGATCATCTTTATACCGGTTATAAGCCTCCTCCAGTTCCAGCACTGCATTCATCAGTGTCTCCGGAATGTACTGTCCTCCATGTATTCCAAATCTTCCCTTTGACATTGGTATCCTCCTCTATGTTCTTCAAATCACAGCATTTCTCTGCAATTTATTTACACACTTTTTTTCACAATATCCACAACCTGCCGGATTTTCACCGGATCTTTCCACCTGTCTGTTTCCACACTGCTGCTCAGATCCACAGCATATGGTCTGATCTCCTGAATCGCCTGTCTGAGATTCTCTGCTCCGATCCCTCCTGCAAGAAAAAATTCTCTCCTGATCTTTGGGATCAACGACCAGTCAAATGTTTTCCCCGTTCCTCCGCCGCCTTGGTCCAGCAGAATATAGTCTGCCGGACTTATCAGAGCTTTTTCGATATCTTCTTTTGTTTTTACGGAAAATGCCTTAATGACCGGCTTACCTGTAATTTTCTTCAGTTCTCTGATATACGATTCATCTTCCTGCCCATGAAGCTGTGCAAGGGCAAGAGTCCCATCATTCAACAGTCCGCTCACAAGCTCGATTGGTGCATTCACAAACACACCAACAGCACTGATCTTTGCCGAAAGCTCCTGCACCAGTTCTCTGACCTGAACTTCCGTTATACTCCTGAAACTTCGCGGAAATTCTATGATAAAACCACAGTAATCCGGCTTCGCTTCATTGACTGCCAGAATATCCTCTCTGCGTCTGAGTCCGCATATTTTGATTTTTGTTTTTGTATGATTCTCCATTTTCATATCTGTATTTTATTCTTCTGTCAACGGTGCTCCGTTCAGTTCTTCCAGAGCTGCTTTTTTATCCGGACTTCTCATAAGGGTTTCCCCGATCAGAACTGCCTCAATCTGATTTTCATGCAGTTTTTGAATATCTTCTGCTGTACGGATGCCGCTCTCTGATACAAAGATCACATTGTCCGGGGCAAGTTTTCGAAGTCGGATACTGTTTTCCATATCCACCTCAAAGGTTTTGAGATCACGGTTGTTAACACCGATGATTCTTGCACCACTCTTTAAGGCTCTCTCTACTTCCTCCGCATCATGCGCCTCTACCAGTGCGTCCATACCAAGGTCTTCTGCCATTTCCCGATATTCACGAAGCTGTCTGTCATCAAGAAGTGCACAGATGAGAAGCACTGCAGCTGCTCCATACGCAGCTGCCTGCACGATCATGTAATCATCCACCACGAAATCCTTTCGCAGGACCGGAATGTCTACTTCCGATGCAATCTCCCATAAATACTGATCAGATCCCTGGAAATAAAATGGTTCTGTCAGACAGGAAATCGCTGCCGCCCCAGCTTCTTTGTATTCCTTTGCAATTTCCAGATACGGAAAATCCGGTGCGATCAGCCCTTTGGAAGGAGATGCCTTTTTGACCTCACAGATATAGGACATTCCCGGTTTTTTAAGTGCCTGATAAAAACTGTGCGGTGTTTTTGCTGTCTCAGACTGAATCAGTGGATTGAGCAGCATCTGGACTTTTTTCTGCCGGATCTCACGGATCAGATCCTCTCTCGGCATCTCTTTCTTGTCCTTTTCAATGCGCTCCTTCGTTTTTTCAGCAATCTCATTTAAAATATTCATGGTATTTTCCCTTTTCTATAATATATGAATTTCAGCAGCCGCTTCTGCCAGGCAGAAATACACTGATCTTCTTATTATATCACTTATTCATTGGACGCCTGAATAAATTCTTCTAATTTCTTTAATGCAGCACCACTGTCGATAAGCTCCTCTGCCCTCCGGACACCTGCTTCCATACTCTCCGCTTTGCCGGCAATGTAAAGTGCCGCTCCTGCATTCAGGCAGACCGCCTGACGCTTCGGACCTTTTTCTTCACCTTTGAGAATCGCTCTGGTGATCTCTGCATTTTCCTGCGGTGTTCCGCCGACCAGATCTTCTTTGGAACATCTGGTATATCCGAACTGTTCCGGTGTGATCTCATAAGACTGAAACCATCCGTCTTTGATCTCACATACAGAAGTTGGTGCGCTCAGAGAAATCTCATCCAGCCTGTCCTGACCAAACACAACCATTCCTCTTGTTACGCCAAGCTTCGCCATAACCTGTGCCAGCGGCTCCACAAGAGCCTGATCAAACACTCCCATCAGTTCCATATTTGCTCCTGCCGGATTGCTCAGCGGGCCAAGAATGTTAAATACTGTACGGATTCCAAGTTCCTTACGGATCGGTGCCACATACTTCATTGCAATATGATAATTCTGGGCGAACAGAAAACATATATTAATCTTTTTCAGCAGCTGTGCACTTTTTTCCGGCGGAATTGTAATGTTCACTCCAAGTGCCTCAAGCACATCTGCTGCTCCGCTTTTTGACGATGCTGCGCGATTTCCATGCTTTGCTACCGGTATACCACCCGCTGCGATCACCAGTGAAGAAGTGGTGGAAATATTAAAGGAATTTGCTCCGTCACCACCGGTTCCTACGATCTCCAACACATCAAGATCATGCAGTAATTTGATGCAGTGCGCTCTCATTCCTGCAGCAGAAGCTGTGATCTCATCAATAGTTTCCCCCTTCATGGAAAGGGCTGTCAGATAGGAAGACATCTGAACCGGTGTTGCCTGTCCGCTCATGATCTCATCCATGACTGTCTCTGCTTCCTGATATGTTAAATCTTCTTTTTTTGAAAGTTTTACGATTGCTTCTTTGATCATCTTACTACCTCCCTGACTATCTTCCTATATACTTACGAATTTTTTTCCCTGATATTCATGAAGTTCCGGATCATCGTTTTTCCATCCGGTGTCATGACGGATTCCGGATGAAACTGTACTCCATAGATGGGATATTCCGTATGTTCTACCGCCATAATTTCTCCGTCTTCTGCCTCGGCTGTAACCTTAAGAACCTCCGGAAGTTCCTCTCTCACTGCTGCCAGTGAATGATATCTGGCTGCCTGAAAACTGTCTCCCAGACCTTCAAAAATTTTACTTTTTCCAACCGTATAAATTGTTTTTTTCTTTCCGTGCATCAATTCTTTTGCATAGGAAACCCGTCCGCCAAAGGCTTCACAGATTGCCTGATGTCCCAGACAGATACCAAGGATCGGAAGCTTTCCGGCAAAATATCTGATGGCTTCAATACAGATTCCGGCATCTGCCGGTTTGCCCGGTCCCGGAGAGAGAATCAATGCTTCCGGTTTCATTGCCTCTATCTGCTCAACTGTATACTCATCATTTCGAACTACTTTGATGTCCGGCTCCACAGAACCGATCAGCTGATATACGTTATAGGAAAAGCTGTCATAATTATCAATCAGTACGATCATTCCAATCCCTCCTGTGCCCTGTTGATTGCCAGAACTACGGCTCTTGCCTTGTTGCAGCACTCCTCAAATTCTTTTCCCGGAACACTGTCTGCTACGATTCCGGCTCCTGAGCGAATACATATCTCACCTTTTTTCTTGTACACAAGACGGATCGCAATGCAGGTATCAAGATTTCCTGCAAAATCAAGGTAGCCAACCGCACCACCATAGATTCCTCTTTTACTCTGTTCCAGTTCTTCAATGATCTGGCAGGCTCTGAATTTTGGTGCTCCGGAAAGTGTTCCCGCCGGAAGAATGGAATCCACTGCATCCACCGCGTCTTTGTCTTCACGGATCTCACCTGCTACCGTAGATCCGATATGCATGACCTGTGAAAAATGTTCCACACTCATATATTTTTCTACTTTTACTGTTCCGATCTTACTGATTCTTCCAATATCATTTCGTCCAAGATCCACCAGCATATTATGCTCTGCAAGTTCCTTTTCGTCTTTGAGAAGTCCCTCTTCCAGTTCTCTGTCTTCCTGCTTTGTCTTCCCTCTCGGTCTGGTTCCTGCCAAAGGAAATGTAGTAAGTTTTCTGCCCTCCAGCTTTACCAGCGTCTCCGGAGAAGCACCGGCAAGTTCAATATCATCGCTGGAAAAATAAAACATATATGGCGAAGGATTTGTTGCCCTCAGAACTCTGTAGGTATCAAATAAACTTCCCTCTGCTTTTGCTCTCATCGGATTGGAAAGTACTACCTGAAAGATGTCTCCCTCATGAATATAATGCTTCGCTTTTTCAACCATCTGACAGTATTTTTCTTCCGGAAACTGTGGTCTTATCTCTGAATCCAGCTGCAGCGGTGGGAACTCTGCCTTCTTTCCATTACGGAGCAGATCTGCCATTTCCTGAAGTTTTTTTTCTGCTTTGCGGAAAGAAATTTCCAGATTATCAAGCATCACTCCTGTGATCAGAAGTACCTTCTGTCTGTAGTGGTCAAAGGCAATCACCTGATCAAAAAGCATCAGATCCATATCTCTGAAATCTGATTCCTCATGCTCTCCTAGTTTCAGCTTTGGTTCGCTGTATTTGATGTAATCGTAAGAAAAATACCCAACCAGTCCGCCGGTAAATGGTGGCATGTCCTCCATGACTGGACTCTTATATTCTTTCAGGATCTCTCTTAGGGTGTCACCCGGATGAGACACCTCTTTTACCGTTTCATCCTGTTTTCCGTCTTCTGTCCGACGTATCTTCATAAGTCCGTCTGTACAGGTAATCTCCATGACCGGATCATATCCAAGAAAAGAATAACGTCCCCAGACTTCTGTCTGGCTGGCACTTTCCAGCAGATAACAATGTCTGCTTGCCGCTCTCAGAGTTCTCATCACTTCCACCGGTGTATATCGGTCTGCATATACTTCCCGGCAGACCGGAACTCTTTTGTACTGCCCTTCTGCTGCAATTTTTTTGATCTCTTCCATTGTAGGATACATGGCTCTTACCTCCTCGTCTGCTGTCAGTTCTCTTGCCTGGCTTCTGTCACAACAGACTTTCTGGTAAAAAGAAAGCCCGTCCATGACAGAAGTATATCTCTGCCAAGGACGAGCGTTAAACTTCACCCGCGGTGCCACCTTGATTCACGGAACGACCCGTGCTCTTTGCGGAATACCTGCATATTCCCGGCAACTGACGTATGCCTCACGTCGCAGAATACTCGATCCTGTCTTTCCCTGCGCCCTCAGCGGTCCATTTGACAACCTGCATTTCCATCCGGCTCTCACCATCCCGGACTCTCTGTGCGCGCATAACTGCCTTTATCTCCGCTTCAACGGTTTAATTAGCTAAATTAATTTTCTATAAAATACCACTCTTTTTTACAATTGTCAATAGGGTTATCAAATTTCACATCTGATATATGACAAAATTGCGGAAGCAACACCATCTTCTGTATTTGTTCCTGTCAGATATGCAGCGGATTTTTTGCAGTTTTCTGTCGCATTTCCCATAGCAAAGCCATATTTTACGGCTTTCAGCATACTGCTGTCATTATCCGCATCACCAAACGCCATTACTTCCTCCGGCGAAATCCCAAGATAATCCAAAAGCCAGAGAAGAGTTTTTCCCTTTCCGGCATCTTTATGACCTATTTCCAGAAGATTTGACACCGATGAAGTCACATAAATGTCCGGGATTTCGTCTTCCAGTGATCTGTACAGACGATCTCTGTCCTCATGACTGCATACAAAAGAAATGCTGTCCAGTTCTGCCACATGTTCTGCCGCAAACTGAAAAATATCTTTTACCGGTCTTCTCGTCGCCCTGATATATTTCGCCCCGTACTCCGTTGCAAGATAACGAATAGGATCTCTCACATATTCTTCCTCAGCATAGGGGACACCATCAATGACAACCTCCATAACCATCTGCTCTCTTTTTCTTACGGCGATTGCCGCCTTCACTGATTCCGGTCTGAGAAGCTGCTGATAGATACGCCTTTTTTCCACTGTTGAATACACCGCACCTCCATTAGCTGTTATCAGATACTCCACCCCCTGGTATTCTCTGATCATTGCCGGAACTGACTCGAAAGATCTGCCGGTTGCCGGCACGATATAAATCCCCTGTGCCGCTGCCATATCAAGAGCCTTTCTCGTCCCGGATGACAGTTCTTTTTTATCTGTGAGCAAAGTTCCGTCCAGATCGCTGGCAATAAGTTTGACTGTCATTTTCATCCTCCTTTGTATTTTTTCACGAACTATAGTAGGATTTTCCACCATTATACAAAATTTTTCATACATTTTCCACCTGATATGGTATACTACTATCATCGAACCCAAAAGGAGATTTATCTTATGAAATTTATTTATCCAGCGGTATTCCGCAAAACTGACAAAGGTACTTACAGGGGATTTTTTCCTGATCTTGAAGACTGTTTCGGAGAGGGTGATACTCTGGACGAAGCAATTGAAGAGGCAAATGCAGCCGCCTATGACTGGATTTCTCTGGAACTTGATGAAGATGACTGCCAGCTTCCACCTGTTTCTGATGAGGAGGATCTGAACCTTAAAGAAGGCGATATTGTCCGAAATATTTCTGTAAATATCCGTTTTTATGAGGGCTGGGATGAATAAACTCTCTTCTCCGGATCATCTCGTATTATCTAAACCCCGAAGGAGTTTTTAACATGTCCCTGTTTTCAGATCTTCTCAGTGAATATATTGATAAAAAAAATATCAAGGTCCTTCCCATGGCCAAATGCTGTGGTCTGGACCGTTCTACCATGTACAAGCTGATCAGCGGCAAGCGCAAGCCGCCATCCAGAGATATTTTTGAAAAAATGGTGCAGTTCATGCATCTGACACCAACAGAAACCCAGAATTTTGAGGAGGCATGGAAAGTAACCAGAATCGGTCCCGATATTTATTACAGACGCAAAAGCGTAGAAAATTTCATCTGCCATTTTCCAAATCATTCCCCTGTATCTTCTGATGAGTTTCTTTTTTCCCAAAAAATCATCCAGAATCAGCAGGAAGCTGACTGCGTCCCGTTAACATCACAGCAGCATGTTAACTATTTTATCCACGAAATGTTTTTGTCCGAAGCATCCAGATTTTCCGGTAAGATTTCTCTGCTTCTTCAGCCTGAGCATTCCTTTGTTTTTCATCTGCTTTCCACACTGGCGCCGTCAGATACCCTGGAAGTACAGCACATTCTCTGTCTGAACAGCAACGATACTTTTACGAACCAGCACGAACTTGTAAATCTGAAATATCTCCATGAGATTTTCCCGATTTATATATCCGGACTGAATTATACACTCTGGTATTACTATGATGACATTCATTCCCATTACCACAATATGAATGTTTTTCCATGTATGATCCTTACTTCTGAAGCTGCGCTGATGTGTACTTCAGATGGACAATATGGGATCTTCTATCAGAACACTGATGTGATACATATGCTCCAGGAATTATATAATACTTATCTTGAAGAATGTTCGCCGTTATTTCTGAAAACTGTTTTTTCACCGGACAATTTTTCAAATGTATTCAGTACCGTATTTGAAGTGGATGTCACTGAACCGACCTTTGCACTTCAGCCGGAAGTCTGCGTGACCCCTTTTATCAGTGACGATATTCTGAAAGCAAATTTTAACTACAACATTCCTCACGCGCAAGAGATCCTGTCACAGGCTGTACTTGCCTTCAAAGGCAATATGAAAAGGCTTACTGACAGTAAGACTTTTGTTTATTTCACAGCTGACGGACTTTTACAGTTTGCTGCTTCCGGAAGAACAGCCGAAATTCCTGATGTCTTTTATCATCAGTTTACTGTTGAACAGAGGATCCAGATGCTGCATGGTGTTGCCGAAAGCTGTCTGAATGGCACTTATCGGATTTTGCAGAAACCTCTGAATCACCTTCCGTCCAACCTGCATCTCTGCATCCGTGGAAATGTCGGAACTCTGATCTTTCAAAAATACAATGGTGAAGTTATGCTCTTTACCATTCAGGAATATGGTCTTCTGGAAACTTTTCTCGATTATCTTCAGAATATGCATGAGAGCAGTTTCTACACTTCTGACGAGGCTTCTGCCTATATTCAGGATATTATTTCCAGACTAAAAAACGGAGAGCTTTAACGCTCTCCGTTTTTGTAACTGTTCGTTAACCTCTCAGTTACCTTCCTTCTCTTTCATACTCGCCGATGCAAATTCAGGAATGCTGAAACATTCCTGCTGCGAAATCAAATTGACTCCGTATCTGATATAATTATACATGATATATTACAGACTTCAATATGTGGCATAGTTTGTGGACAAATTTATTTGAAATTTCGAACATTTTCGACTCATGAATCCCACATGACTAAAGTCACATGCTCCTCAGTCGCTTTAAGCGACAAGGCTAAATATCGGCGGATACGCCTGTAACTTAGGACATGCGCAGTCATGCGCTTTTTCCATGCCAGATATGGCAGGTTCCCACACCACAGGTAGTCCGCTGTATATCTGCCTGTGTTTATGCAGTTTTTAAGAGTTCCATTTCTGAAAATAATTCTCTTAAGTCCGCATATACACATGAGATCCTACGCTTTACCGAAGGGACTTTTGCCTCCAGCAAAGACCTTTCCGTTGCCGGAAGGGGTTTTAAGAGTTCACGGATAAAATATCTTGCTCCAATATTATAGGATGCCGAAAGATCACAGTTATATCTTTTTCCATTCTGGAATGTACAGAGACTGTGATTGCCCGGATCACGGACAACCGTTCCTGACCCATCATAGGCAAGCCTGCTGGTATTCCACGCACAGATCCTGGATATCCGCATCCCTCTCCTATGAGCCAGGTGTTCACATCTTTTCTGGATATCCCTTTTTCTCCACAGATGCAGCTTCTGTTTCTTTCTCCCGGATATCTTTCCTTTTATTTCCAGATACTCAAAAACGATCACATCCGCATGGTTTTCTTCCGCATATCCTGTGACTGCTCCTGCGATCTTTCTTCCGAGTTCTGTATTAAGACGCTTCGCATAAGCCCATCTGCTTTTCACCTGTACAGAGCCATGCTTCCGCTGGAACCTGCTTATCCGTCCCAGTACACGGTACATCCGGTCTTTTTCACTGAGAAAATCGATAAACTTTCTTCCCAGGACAGTTCCATCTGACCGCATAATGGTGCAGACTGCATCCGTATTGAGTCCTAGATCCACACTGCAGATGATCTGTTCTTTTGCAGCTGCCTTTGTAAGCAGCACCTCTTCTGTATAAGAAAAACGCAGGAAGTATTTACGATGCCTTTTTTCCAATACAGGTGCTGCAGCTTTTTTTCCTGCCCAGTTCTTTCTGAGATATTCCATATCTGTATGCCTGAGGCTGACCCGAAACCATTTCCAGTCATGGCCGTCATAAAGTTTCAGGTATGCTCTGTCTTTTTCTTCTGTATCCTCACGGTACATCACATCACGGTAGAATACCGGCATGGCATGATTCTCACATACCAGCTTCGGCCTGCCGCCTTTCTGATCCGTTTTTTCCCACTGTTCCAGCCTTGTCTTATATGAGGATACACTTCCCAGGGCATGCTGGATAGCTGCCCTTCTGAGATAAGAAGGCATCTTTGGAAATCGCAGGTCAAAATCAAACCTTGCCTGGTTCTTTTTGGTGGTATGCACCAGATGTTCTGCTGTGTTGAAACGTTTTTTAGGTTCCATGATCTCTGCCAGTTCATCCCATATCTGAGCATAGATCTCCGTCAGGCAGCTGACCGCAGAACGATAAATATCCAGTGTCTGGCGGATCGGGATATTTTGTTTTCGTAATTCTACGCCATAACTGGATACTGTCCTCATTTTTTTCCTCTTTTCTACAAATATAAAAAACGGGTTCTTTCAGGTTACTGTTTTTCTTTTTGCCCCTCGATGTAAGAACATACCTGTTCCCTGCTCCTGTCACTCACCGTCACTGCACAATAAGATGGATTCCACAGATGCCCTCCCCAAAGTTCCTTCTTCAGTTCCGGATGCGCAAGAAACATCTGCCGGGCAATGTTCCCCTTCATGATCTTGATCATATCAGAGATATAAAACTGTGGTCT
>CAKRTP010000053.1 GCA_934402155.1 uncultured Blautia sp.
GTAAGCGGAAGACCAAGTTCATTATTAAAATTCCCCTGTGTCTTGAGTGTGCGGTATTTTTCTTTCAGAACAGAAGCGATCACTTCTTTTGTACTGGTCTTACCGACACTTCCCGTAATCCCGACAACCGGAATCTGAAGCTGTTTCAAATAAAACTCTGCGATATCTTTAACGGCCTGAAGAGATGACTTTACCTGAATATACGGAAAATCAGCATTCTTAAGTTCCCTCTCTGACAGTGTAACAAGAGCACCTTTTTCCATGACATCCGGAATAAAACGATGCGCATCCACGCGCTCTCCTACAATTGGCACAAACAGACTGTCTTTTTCAATCTTGCGGCTGTCTGTAGTAATCGAAGAAATTTCTCTGTCTGTTACGTTTTCCGGACCATAATATATACCGGAGCAGACCTCTGTAAGATTCTTTATAGTAAGATTTTTCATATCGATTTCCTCTCCATATCCATGTATCACCTTGCGTTCATAACACCTCGGTGATGATATTTACTTACTCGTATTTTTTCTGTGATACGCGAATCAATTCTTCACACAGAGTAGGATAATCCATTCCAAGAACAGCAGCTTCCTGTGGGATCAGGCTGGTCGGAGTCATTCCCGGAAGTGTATTTGCCTCCAGACAATATATCTTCTCATCTTCCGTCACAATGAAGTCAAGTCTTGCATAGCTTTCCATCTCCAGTGCATGGTATCCGTCAACAGCAGCCTCCTGAAGACGTTTTGTCAGTTCTTCAGATATCGGTGCCGGACATGTTTCCTGTACTGCGCCTGGTTTGTATTTGTTCTCGTAATCATAGAAGCCCTCTTTCGGTACGATCTGTACAACAGGATAAGCCTTTCCATCAACCACGGCAACTGTATACTCCACACCTTTGATAAATTCTTCTATAACTACTTCATTCTCATATTCAAAAGCCTCATCCAGTGCTTTTGAATATGCTTCCTGATTATCCACAATGTAAACGCCAATACTGGAACCACCACAGCATGTCTTGACTACTACAGGAAATTCCATACCAAACTCTGCAAGGGAATCCTGACGTTCTTTTTTCTTCATGGATCTGCCGCCCGGTGTACTTACACCTCGCATCTGGAACATTGCCTTGGTCACTCCTTTGTCCATTGCCATTGCACTGCTCAGATATCCTGTTCCGGTGTAAGGAATTCCCATCAGATCAAATGCTGCCTGTAATTTACCGTCTTCTCCGTTTGCTCCGTGAAGTCCAAGGAAAACAAAATCTGCTTTTTTGCAGAGTTCAATGACATTCGGACCAAAGAAATCTCTGCGTTCTTTCTTTAATTCTTTCATCTGAGAATTAAAGCTCCTGATATACTCCGCCGCCTTTTCGACATCATATTCTGCCGGAAAAGGATTTTCCCAGTCTGCCTGTTCAAGACCACAGAATACATCCACCAGAATTGCCTGATGGCCTTTCTGTCTGAGTGCCTGACAGATTCCTGTTCCTGATACAATAGAGACATCTCTTTCTGTGCTGGTTCCACCTGCTAATACAACAATTTTCATATTCTTCCATCTCCTTAAAGAATGCAAAAACTGCTGCAAAAATTCACTTCAGAATCTCTGCAGCATTTTTACCTTTACTTATTTATCTTTCAGAATTTATAAATAACCACCGGAATACCGGTTTCTACATTCCGATACAATTCCTGTGCTGCATCCTCGGGCAGTACGATACAGCCCCCTGTGCCGCTCCAGCTTGTCAGATCCGATCCGAAATCCGTATCTGCCGCACTTTCAAAGCTGTCTTCTGCACTGTCTGATACTGTACTGACATTCAACCCCGGATCACCATAAATTCCCAGATCATCTGTAAAAAACATCCAACTGTCTGTTGTCATGTTTCCAACTGTCTGCCGAGCTTTCTTTTCGCCTATGGAGTATACTCCGTCCGGTGTGCTGCTGCTGATCGCAATACCCGTGTCCACTACAGGAGTTCCATTTCTGTAAAAGACAAGCCTCCTGTCGGTAAGGTTGACTTCCACATAGGAATATCCGATATCATTTGTGTCCCGGCTTGCCGCTTCCTGTGCATATATCGGTTCTCTTACCTGGGTTTTCTTATCCAATATTGCCTGATATAAAGCATCAGTCTCTTTTGGCTGATCGATCAGCCATCCATAAGTACCACCGGATACTGTAATCTCTCTGTTATCATAAGTCGAAAAAACACGTTCCGTATTCACTGTATCATACTTTGATGCCATTTGTCCAATATAAGAAGCAATACTTTCCTTATTCAGCATCAGATTTCCGTCTTCATCTCTTCCAAGCCATTCTTTGATCAATGTCCTGTCTACGGTTTCTTTGCGGTCACTGAAATCATATGTGATCACAACATCTGTAAGCTCGTTCATCTGCTCACAATCTTCTCTCAGTTCATCTGCATACACTGCCGGATCCACATAACAGCCATCCACCTCAAGATTTACCACGGTTCTTCCCGTCGTAACCGCGTCGGATATATCTTTATGAAGTTTTTCTATATCAACCTTTGTTCCCTCTGTTTCCGGTACAACTTCAAATCCGTCATCATTTTCCTTTATGTATGCATCAGAGGGTTCCTGATTATCCTTCAGACAATTCAATTCATCTACTACTTTCTGAAAAAGTTCCTGGTCGTAAGTGACGGAAGCCGGTACTTCCCAGGATTTTTGCTGACTGAATGCCAGAAACCACCGAAAACGATTCTGCTCATGAAGTATCCTGTTGACACTGCCATCCGACGCATATCTCAGATCAATCTGATCTGCCGAAATGCTCTCCTGCCCATTCCCTCTTGTCTGAACAGCAAGAACATACACACCTGTTTTCTCTTTCAGAAGTTTTTCAGTCTCTTCCTGTGTCATGTAAGAACAGTTAAAACCATTGACTTTCGTTCCCGGAAGAAAATGCTTCGTAAAATAGCAGACCCCAAAAAAGTAGGCACCGATGGTCAGTAAAAACAACACAACAATGAAGCCTACCAGTATCTTTCTTCCTCTGCTCATCCCTGTGTTTTCTTCTGCCATGATGCCTCCTTAAATGGTTGCTGTTCACTTCATTCACAGCAACCTGAAATATCTTATTCAGCCAGAAGCTTCTCTACACTTGCAAGCTTGACACAGACAACAAATACCTGCGCTGCTTTTTTGAGTTCGTCGATCGGCGGGAAGGACGGTGCAATACGGATATTGCTGTCTTTCGGGTCTTTACCATATGGGTAGGTTGCTCCTGCACCTGTCATGACAACACCTGCTTCTTTTGCTTTGGCAACGATTGCCTTTGCACAGCCATCCATAGATTCAAAGGAGATAAAATATCCACCCTTTGGTGTAGTCCAGCTTCCGATTCCAAGTCCGCCGAGTTCTTTTTCCAGAGTCTTCTCTACCATCTCAAATTTCGGACGAAGAATCGCTGCATGTTTGCTCATATGTGCATGAATGCCATCCAGATTCTTGAAAAATCTTACATGACGAAGCTGATTTAACTTATCATGTCCGATTGTCTGAACAGTCATATATTTACGGAAATCATCCAGGTTTGCTTTGGATGCTGCTACTGCCGCGATACCAGATCCCGGGAAGCTGATCTTGGATGTGGAAGTAAATTTGTAAACAATGTCAGGATTTCCTGCTTTTGCACACTCTTCCAGAATCTCAAGAAGGAAGTCCTGATCTTTTACATCATCATAAAGATGGTGTACACTGTAGGCATTATCCCAGTAAATACGGAAATCCGGTGCAGCCGGTTTCAGGCGGGCAAAACGCTTAACTGTTTCCTCTGAGTAGGTATAGCCCTGTGGATTGGAATATTTCGGAACACACCAGATGCCTTTGATTGCCGGATCTTCACTTACCAGTTTCTCCACCATGTCCATATCCGGACCCTGTGGAGTCATCGGAACGTTGATCATCTCAATCCCGAAAAATTCTGTAACTTTGAAATGACGGTCATATCCCGGAACAGGACAGAGGAATTTTACCTTATCAAGTTTACACCATGGAGTATTTCCCATAACACCATGAGTCATAGAGCGTGCTACTGTGTCAAACATAACATTCAGGCTGGAAGTACCATAAATGATAATGTTTTCCGGAGCTACTTCTGAAATTTCTCCAAGAAGACGCTTTGCTTCCGGGATACCATCCATAACCCCATAGTTACGACAGTCTACTCCTGTTTCACATTTCAGATCTACATTGCTTGACAAAACATCCATCATATCCATGGAAAGATCCAGCTGATCTGCTGCCGGTTTACCACGGGACATATCCAGGGCAAGTCCCTGCGCCTTGATATCTGCATACTGCTGATCCAGTTCCTTCTTCAGATCCAGGAGCTGTTCTTTACTCATTTCACTGTATTTCTGCATAATTATTTGTCCTCCTCGCGCCGCTTCCAGAATCCTGTACCGGCATTCATTAAATTTTACTTTTGCTATATATATTAGTATGCTAAATTCCTGCTTGTCAAGTCCCGTCATTCCAGTATTTATAAAAAATTTTCTCAAATCAGTGTGATAAAGTGTAAATTCTGCCCAAACTCCCCTGAATATCTATAAATCGCCACAGTTTTACTTGCAGAATCTCTCACTTTCACCTATACTGATTAAACAGGAATATGCTGATATTTCTATAGAATGCATACAAAGAAAGGTTATTTATATATGTGGATTGCAAATGACTGGAAAGAATACGAAGTAATTGATGCTTCCTGTGGTGAAAAACTGGAACGCTGGGGCAAATATACCCTGGTCCGTCCGGATCCGCAGGTTATCTGGGATACCCCGAAAGTTAGCAAAGGCTGGAGAAATATGAACGCGCATTATCACCGCAGCAAAAAAGGCGGTGGTGAATGGGAGTTTTTTGATCTTCCGCAGCAGTGGGATCTTCATTATAAACATCTCACCTTCCATCTGAAACCATTCAGTTTCAAGCATACCGGTCTTTTTCCGGAACAGGCTGTCAACTGGGACTGGTTTGGTGACAAAATCCGTAATGCCGGCCGACCGATCAAAGTACTGAATCTTTTTGCCTACACAGGTGGTGCGACACTGGCCGCTGCTGCTGCCGGTGCACAGGTCACCCATGTAGACGCTTCCAAAGGAATGGTCAACTGGGCCAAGGAGAATGCTGCTGCATCCGGCCTCTCAGACGCTCCGATCCGCTGGCTGGTAGATGACTGTGTGAAATTTGTTGAACGTGAGATCCGCCGCGGCAATCATTACGATGCAATTATCATGGATCCTCCGTCCTACGGACGCGGACCAAAGGGTGAAATCTGGAAAATCGAGGATGCAATCCATCCTCTCATTAAACTGTGTGTGAAACTTTTAAGTCCGGATCCGCTGTTTTTCCTGATCAACTCCTATACCACAGGACTTGCTCCGGCTGTTCTGACTTATATGCTGGCAACAGAACTTAAATCTTTCGATGGATTTGTAGATTCCCAGGAAATCGGTCTTCCGGTAACAACCAGTGGTCTTGTGCTTCCATGTGGTGCTTCCGGTCGCTGGGAATCAAAATAAATTTCTTGAATCTCCTGATACACGGATATATAATACAATTATCAAAATGTTTCAGGAGAGGTGAATATCATGAAGGAAGAAAAACCTAAAGAATCTCTTCCCTACACCTGTACTCCGGCCTATGACCGCAGCAGTTGTGGGAACTGTGTCTGTGCTACATGTTACGAGCAGGAATTCTGCGATCGCTGCAGTTCCTGCAAAGAACTTTCTCACAAAAAAGACGCCTGTGGACGTTACGAAGGCGCATATTGCTATTAACAGCACAACAGGAGATGCTGACAGTAATTTTGTCGGCATCTCCTGTTATTTATTCATTTATTTTTCTTTCCTTTGGAAATGTCATGGTAATTTCCGTACCTTTACCTTCTTCACTGAGCATCTTAAGCGTACCACCAAGAAAAGTAACCCCATGCTTCACGATTGATAATCCCAGTCCTGTACCACCAATCGCCTTGGAATGACTTTTGTCTACACGATAAAACCTTTCAAATACTCTGCTGCAGTCTTCTCTCGGAATTCCGATTCCATTATCTTTAACCCGGATCTCTACGCTGTCTTTCAGTTCCTGAAGATGAATACTTACTGTACCATCCTCCCGGTTATATTTGATTCCATTGTCACACAGATTATAGATAACCTCTTCCAGTATGGGTCTCACTGTACAAAAAATCAGTTTCTCACCGTCAATAAAAAGATGTACATTTTTTTTCGCAGCAATTTCTTTTAAATTGCCACACACATTTTTTACAACAACATAGGCATCCACTTTTTCCCATTCATACGGATTTTCGCCCTCATCCAGCTGCGAAATCTTAATTGTATCCTCCACAAGCTGAATCAGTCTCTGTGCCTCCCGGTAGATCCTTCCGGCAAACTTCTGTACATCTTCTCCCTGTACCATACCATTCTGTATGATCTCTGCAAAACCTGAAATAGAAGTCAGAGGTGTTTTCAGTTCATGTGACACATTCGCCGAGAACTCTCTTCTGAGATTTTCTCTCTCAACCTTCTCAGTCTCATTGACCAGAAGCAGAACTGCACCTACTACTCTTCCATCTCGGGAAACCGGATTTGCAATAAGCTGAACATATTCTCCATCAAGCTGCAGCATTGCGCTGCCATGCTGTCCTTTAAGAACGTCCTCGACTACTTTACGAAAATCTTCATTTCGATCAAGTGAATACACGCTCTCTCCTGTCTTCGGTTCCCGTAACTGGAACATTCTCCATACACTGGAATTCCCGGAAAGAATCATTGTATATGCATCAATAACCAGAAGTCCCTCCTGCATATTTTCGGTAATGATCTGGAATTCTTCCTGATTACGTCTCGCTGTTTCCAGCTGCATCTGTATCTGATAATTCTGCCTATGGATTCGGCTGAGAAGCGGTCCCACCTCCTCATATATCTGATTCTCTTCCGGATGATCAAGATCTAATGTATTAATTGGTTTAACAATCTTGGCTGATATATGTGCTGCCGCAACTCCTGCAAGAATCAGCATCACAATTGCAACACCTATTACAGAAGGAAGAATCTGAAACATAAGTGCCAGTACCGATGACTGTACTCCTGCCACTCTGAGAACTGTTCCATCTGCAAGCTTCAGTGCATAATAAACCGTCTTTTCTGACAATGTCGCAGACATTCGTTCTGCATATCCATAACCCTTCTGTACTGCCTCTTCAAACTCTTTACGGTCACTGTGGTTTTCCATAGAAGATACATCTGCCTGGCTGTCATACAGCACTGTTCCTGACGCATCAATATAGGTAATACGGGCATCTTTCTGCTTCAGATGCTCCAGATATTCCACTCCATTTTGTTCTACTCCATACGCCAGATAGGAAGCCTCTTTTTCCAGCTCCCCATTTAACTGTTTTCCAAAATACTGGTACAAAATCCCCATTACCAGAGCACTTCCCAGTATCAGGATCATTGCTGAAACCAGCACAGTCGATTTAAATATCTTCTTCGTCAAGCCTGACTGCCTCCCATTTGATGCTCGTTATTTCTGTGGACACCGGTAAGCGCATACTCAACCCACTCCGCAATGTTTACTGCATGATCTCCTATCCTCTCCATATATTTAGCCGTCATAAGAAGATCAAGTCCTGCCTTTGCATCCAGATTCTGATACATGAGCTTTGCCAGTTCTTCCTTTACCTGATTAAATGCATCGTCTACCTGATCATCATCATCAATGACTTTACGACAGAGTTTCAGGTCTTTCTTTACAAACGCATCAATACTCTCTGTCACCATGCGAACTGTCAGCTCTGCCATGCTTCCGATCAGTTCCGGAACTTCTACATGATTTGCCTCGATAAACTTGGAGAG
Organism: uncultured Blautia sp.; assembly: GCA_934402155.1. Lineage (GTDB taxonomy): Bacteria > Bacillota > Clostridia > Lachnospirales > Lachnospiraceae > Blautia_A. The sequence goes on from CAKRTP010000053.1 coordinate 7,889, forward strand.
GTCAGCGATATCTGCTGCCTGGTCTCCTATCCGTTCCATATCCGAAATCATTTTCAGTGCCGCAGAAACCTCCCGCAGATCCTTCGCTACAGGCTGCTGATGCAGAAGGATACGCATGCAGTGATTCTCTATCTCACGCTCTTTTGTATCAATTTCTCTGTCTGTATCAAAGATTTCTCTGATACAGTCATCTCCCCGGATTGCCCTGTTTGAAAGTGAAATTACCTTCTCACAGAGGCTTCCCATTGTGATCATCTGTACATGAAGTTCCTCAAGCTGCCTTTCGAAATGTGTCGCCATGATCAACCAAACCTCCCTGTAATGTAGTCCTCAGTTCTTTTGTCCTTAGGCATAGAAAACAAGGTATCTGTATCGTTAAATTCTACCACTTCTCCCAGGAGAAAGAAAGCTGTTTTATCAGAAATTCGTGTTGCCTGCTGCATATTATGTGTAACAATGACAATTGTATAGTCACCTTTAAGTTCCATTGCCAGTTCCTCGATTTTGGAGGTGGAGATCGGGTCAAGAGCAGAAGTCGGCTCATCCATCAGGAGAACTTCCGGCTGTACTGCCAGTGCTCTCGCGATACAAAGTCTCTGCTGCTGTCCACCAGACATTCCGAGAGCACTTTTTTTCAGACGATCCTTTACTTCATCCCAGATTGCTGCATCACGAAGAGATTTTTCTACGATCTCATCCAGTTTTGCTTTGGAATGAATGCCATGTGTTCTTGGACCATATGCGATATTATCATAGATGCTCATTGGAAACGGATTCGGTTTCTGGAATACCATTCCGACTCTTTTACGAAGACCATTGACATCCATATCACCATAAATATCCTCACCGTCAAGTTCTACTTTACCAGTGATCCTGCATCCTTCCACCAGGTCATTCATTCTGTTTAGGGACTTCAGAAGGGTGGATTTACCACATCCGCTTGGTCCGATAAAAGCGGTAATTTCCTTTTCCGGAATATGCATATTGATATCCTTCAGTGCATGAAAATTTCCGTAAAAAAGGTTCATATCCTCTATAGAAAGTTTAATATTATCGTTCATTTCGTGTTATCCTTTCGCGATACGTTTTGCCACCATACCGGACAAACCGTTAATGATTAATACAAATAAGAGAATTATAACTGCTGTCGCAGATGCCTGGTTCATATGGAGACCTTCACTGGAAAGTACATACATATGAAGTGCCAGTGTACGTCCGGATCCCATCAGATTCGGAACCTGTGCAACGGTTCCGGAAGTATAAAGAAGTGCAGCTGTCTCACCAATGATACGTCCGATCGCAAGGATGATTCCTGCGAGGATTCCCGGTACTGCTGAAGGAAGTACGATTGTAAAGATGGTACGAAGCTTGCCTGCTCCCAGTCCGAAACTTGCCTCTCTGTAAGAATCCGGAACTGCTTTCAGTGCTTCCTCAGAGGTTCTCATAATAAGCGGAAGTACCATGATAACAAGGGTACATGCTCCTGCCAGAAGAGACATTCCCCAATGAAGTGCTGTTACGAAAAACAGCATACCAAACAGGCCAAATACGATAGATGGAATACCGGAAAGTGTTTCTGCTGTAATACGGATGATCTGTACCAGTTTGTTTCCTTTTTTTGCATATTCTACCAGATAAATTGCTGCAAAAATACCAAGTGGTGCTGCAATCACAAGTGACAATCCTGTCATAATAAAGGTATTGATAAGAGACGGCATCAGAGATACATTCTCTGATGTATATTCCAGACTGAAAAGACTCGGCGTCAGATATGGAATACCTTTGACAAGGATGTATGCTACAAGAAAGATCAGCACAGAAAAAGTAATTACTGCTGCTCCTATCGTAAGAAGCGCAAGCACTCCTGAACCCGGATGGCTCAGATAGGAACGAATACGATCTGCTGTTGATGTCTGATTTCTTTTTTTCATATTTTCTACTGCCGGATCGATTGCGGCTGCATTAGTTTGCATGTTCTGACCTCCTGTTCAGTAAAGAAAGACTCAGGTTGATGATCAGGATAAACACGAAAAGTACTACTCCTGTTGCAATCAGTGCCTCTCTGTGAAGCCCTGTCGCATAACCCATTTCTGTTACGATATTTGCAGTCATCGTACGAAGACCTTTGAGCAGTCCTACCGGCATTCTTGCCTGGTTTCCTGCTACCATAATAACCGCCATAGTCTCACCAATCGCACGTCCGATGCCAAGCACAACTGCTGCAAGAATACCAGATTTTGCTGCCGGAAGCATGACCATAAAAATACTTCTTTCTTTTGTTGCTCCCAGTGCAAGAGAACCTTCATAATAGCTTTCCGGAACACTTCGAAGCGCCGATTCTGTAGGTCCGATGATTGTCGGCAGGATCATGATTGCCAGTAGAAGTGAAGCTGCCAGCCAGCTCGTTCCGGTTCCTCCAAAGGTACTTCTGATCAGCGGTACCATAAGAACCAGACCAAAAAATCCATATACGATAGATGGTACACCAGCCATCAGTTCAATTCCTGATTTCAGCGGTCGATAAATCTTCTGTGGACAGTAACGTGCCATAAATACTGATGTAAACAGTGCGATTGGAACACCGATCAGGATTGCTCCCCCTGTCACATAGATACTTGCAATAATCATCGGAAAAATTCCGAATTTGTCATTGGATGGTTTCCATACAGTTCCAAGAAGGAACTTAAGCGGCCCTATCTTTGCAATGGCCGGAAGTCCGTTCGCAAACAGGAACAGACAGATCAGAAATACTGCCAGGACAGAAGCACAGGCAGCTACCATAAATACAATTTTCATGGCCTGTTCTTTGAATTTATTCATACAGGACTCTTCCTCTCTCCAACTTAGCGGACGCGCCACCGACGCCTCCTCAATATACAAATACATTCGGACATACAGGAAGCCCGGAGCGAACCGGGCATCCTGTTCTGTCAGTCTGTGTATGTCTTATTTAGCCAGGTCTTCCCACTCTGTAGTCTCACCTGTGAAGATAGCTTTCACCTGATCACTGGTCAGTTCATCAATGTCATTGTCATTGTTTACTACAACTGCAATACCATCTCTTGCGATCTCTGTTGCTGTAAGATTTTCGCTTGTCTCTTCATCTTTCAGTTCACGGGAAGCCATGCCGATGTCGCAGATTCCCTCTGCTGCAGATGTGATACCTGTTGTAGAATCGCTCTGCTGTACTTCTACTGTGATCTTTCCGCCGTTTGCTTTTTCATAGGCTTCTTTCAGTTTTTCCATGACCGGTGTTACAGATGAAGAACCAGCTACAACAACCTTACCCTCTGCATCGCTCTGCTCATAAGCTTTTGCATCATCTGCTGCTTTGATGTATCCGTTGTCCTCTACAATCTGCTGTCCGTCAGCACTCATGATATAATTTTCAAAATCCTGAGCTGCATCGCTGAGTTTCTCACCTGTTACGATGTTGAATGGACGGGATACTTTGTATGTATCGTTTGCAACATTCTCTGCGGATGCCTCAGCGCCGTCAATCTTGACTGCTTTTACAGTGTCATTCAGAGAACCAAGGGAAATATATCCGATTGCATTCTCATCACCTGATACAGTTGTCATCATAACGGAAGTGCTGTTTGTGATGCTTGCATCCTCTGTTGTCATATCTACTTTTTCATCACCCTGTTTTTCTTCAATCCCAAACAGCTCGATGAATGCTCCTCGTGTTCCTGAACCGTCCTCACGGGAAATTACATCAATGGTTCCACTTGCTGCGCTTGCTACAGATGCGAAAGCGGTAGTTCCGATAAGTGCTGCTGTTACGATTGCAAGAAATTTTTTCTTCATAATAAATAATTCTCCTCTTGATTTTGCTTTATTTAATTTTTTTGTCTTCCTCATTGACAAGTGCAATTATATGGATGAAAAGTAAAATACAAAATCGTAACCCTGTAAAATCTTTGTAAAATAGAAATCCTCAAAAAACTTTGACCTGTATGCCAACTATAGATATAATAAAGATATATCTGATTCTATTTTTATAACATACAACAGGAAAGGTACTTATTATATGAAAAAAATATCTCTTATGAATACAGATCTTGAGCTTTCTCCAATGGGAATGGGCTGTGTAAATGCCGGCATCAAATGGGACGGCGAGGATGCTTATCGGATTTTTGATGCTTTTCTGGACATGGGCGGCAACGTTTATGACACTGCCCGCGTATATTCTGACTGGATTCCGTCAGAGATCGGACGCAGTGAACGTGTACTTGGTCAGTGGCTCCGTCAGAGCGGAAAACGTCATGACGTTATATTACTCACCAAAGGTGGACATCCAGATATGACTTCTGCTTCCCCTGATATGCACGCTTCACGGATTTCTGCTGAAAACATGCGTACAGATCTGGAACTTTCTCTCCGTGCACTCGGTACAGATTATATCGATATCTATTTTTATCACAGAGACAATGAGGCAATTCCTGCTGGAGAATTAATTGAAATAATGGAAGATTTCCGAAAAGAGGGAAAAATCCGTTATTATGGCTGTTCCAACTGGAGCACCGCACGTATGAAAGAAGCAGATGCCTATGCCGCATCCAAAGGATATCGTGGATTCGCAGCAAATGAAGCCCTGTTTAATATCGGTTCCGCTTCCATGCGTCCGCCTGCAGATGATACCCTGGCTGTCATGGATCAGGAAATGCAGAAGTATCACGCAGAAAATCCTCAGAATCTGGCCATGCCATATATGTCTGTGTGCAGTGGATTTTTCCATAA
>CAKRTP010000054.1 GCA_934402155.1 uncultured Blautia sp.
GAAGGTGTTGTTATGGGAACACGTTCCGGTAACATCGACCCGGCAATCGTTGAGTTCATCGCAAAGAAAGAAAACCTCGATCTTGCAGATGTTATGAATGTTCTGAACAAGAAATCCGGCCTTCAGGGTATGTCCGGAGTCGGCAGTGACATGCGTGATATCAGAGCAGCAATTGAAGCCGGAAACGAAGATGCCAAGAATGCATACGATGTACTTTGCTATGGTATTGCTAAATTCGTTGGCGGATATGTGGCAGCTATGAACGGTGTAGATGCAATTGTATTTACAGCCGGTATCGGTGAAAATGTAGGAGCACTTCGTAAAGATGTATGTAGCTACCTCGGCTATCTCGGAGTTGAGATCGATGACACAGCAAACAATACATTTGGTGAAGAAATCGTTATTTCCACACCAGACTCCAAGGTTAAGGTTGCAGTTATTCCTACAAACGAAGAACTTGCAATCTGCAGAGATACAGTAGCACTGGTAAAATAATATGATAATACCAGGGTTCTAAGCTCAAAAGCTGTTCGTGCCTGCACGATAAGGCGTTTGAACCTGGAACCCGCCGTATTAAAGAGAGGGAATTTACCGCAGAAGGCAGATTCCTTCTCTTTATCTACGGAAGAATGGTGCTTCGTTCAGGATATGGTGAACAAGTATTTTTTTGTCAGGAAAATACAATTTAATGAAAAATCAGATTGACAAACTATAGTCATCTATGTATAATTGATAAGGTGTGAGTAGGAGATAATTATGCAGATTCATTTATCAGATATTATAGAGAGTGAAGGAAAGGTCGTTCAGATCACTCCGGAACTTGAACTGGATAAAATTTCATTTCAGCTGGGAGAATATCAGCTTATAGACAAGACTCCGGTAAGCCTTACCATTGCCAATACAGGCAATAAGGTTCTGGAACTTACAGGAAACGGAAGTGTTACCGTGGGTATTCCCTGTGACCGCTGTCTGGAGCAGGTGTTAGTTGAGATTCCATACAGTATTGAGCGTAAGCTGGATATGAAGCAGTCTGATGAAGACAGAGTAGAAGATCTGGATGAGAATGACTATCTCACGGGAACAGACCTGGATGTGGACCGGTTGGTCTATCTTGAGGTACTGATGAACTGGCCTTTGAAGGTTCTCTGCAGAGAGGACTGTAAGGGTATTTGCAGCCAGTGCGGTAAGAATCTGAATGACGGACCCTGTGGATGTGCAGAGGAGCCGAAGGATCCACGTATGGCGGCCATCAGTGATATATTTAGTAAATTTAAGGAGGTGTAACCTATGTCCATATGTCCAAAGAACAAATCATCCAAAGCTAGACGTGATAAAAGACGTGCTAACTGGAAAATGAGTGCTCCGAACCTGGTAAAATGCAGCAAATGCGGCGCCCTGATGATGCCTCACAGAGTATGCAAAGAGTGCGGAAGCTACAACAAGAAAGAAATCGTGAAAGTAGAAGACTAATCACAACAATAAGAAGCAGGATCCCTGGGGATTCTGCTTTTTTTGTAACATATAATATTTCTGCTAAAGCAGACTGCATCTGGCGCGCAAAATACAGCTTCGCAAAAATACGTTGATTTTCCGATTTTCCTCTGTTATACTGGCATGATAAGGATGAGAATCGAATCAGCTCGAAAGAGTGAGAAATGGAGGAATTGATTGATGGATGAGAAGAATCAGATTACAGAGGGTGTGATCTGGAAACAGCTTCTGATCTTCTTTTTTCCGATCATGATCGGAACATTTTTTCAGCAGATATATAACACGGCCGACAGCATCGTTGTCGGTCGTTTTGTAGGTAAGGAAGCTTTGGCGGCCGTCGGAGGGTCGGTCAATCAGATCGTAAATCTGGTAGTGGAGGTTTTTGTCGGACTGACTTCAGGTGCATCGGTGATCACAGCGCAGTTTTATGGTGCGAAGGACAGAAAAAATCTTAATAAGACGCTCCATACTTCGTATGCATTTGGTATCGCAACGGGATTTGTCGTGGGAGTTCTTGGATTCTTTATGACAGATACGGTTCTTACACTTATGAAGACTCCGCAGGAACTGATGGCAGATTCAAGAATCTATCTTCATATTTATTTCTGCGGAATGATTTTTAATATCATTTACAATATGGGGGCATCTATTCTCCGTGCAGTGGGAGATTCCAGAAGGCCGCTTTATATTCTTATGATCACCTGTGGACTGAACATTGTCCTTGATATTATACTTGTAGTAGTCTGTCGTCTTGGAGTTATGGGAGTTGCACTGGCTACGGTGAGCTGTCAGGGAATCAGTTCTGCTCTTGTGACAGCCATGCTGATGAAAGAGAATCCGCTGTTTCAGCTTAAACTTCGGAAAATCCGTTTTTATGGTGTTTCTCTTAAATCTGTTCTCAGGATCGGTATTCCGGCCGCGCTGGAGGCAACCATGTACACAATTGCAAATCTGATCATTCAGGTGTTTGTTAATGAACTGGGAACAGATACTGTTGCAGCATGGGGAACTTTCGCAAAGATTGATGCAGTCTACTGGATGGTTGTAAATGCGTTTGCAATTTCAATCACAACTTTTGTCGGACAGAACTATGGAGCCGGCAAGACCAGGAGAATGCGTAAAAGTGTGGGAATCTGTCTTGTGATGGCCTACGCGGGAGCATTTCTTGTAAGTGGTGTGTTGTATGCACTGGCCGCGCCTCTTTACAGACTGTTTACGACAGATGTAAATGTTGTGCACATCGGTGTCGATATGATGCATTTCCTTTTGCCGTCATATTTTCTGTATGTGGCGATCGGAATTCTTTCCGGTGCACTCAGAGGGGCAGGAAGAGTTCTGGTCCCGATGCTGCTCACCTGCGGCGGAGTCTGCTTTTTTCGTATTGTATGGATGTTTGGCGTATTTCCGGGGTATCCGGGAATCAATACGATCATGCTGAGTTATCCAGTGTCATGGGGAATTACGGCGGTTTTGTTTATTATTTATTATTTCAGAAAGTTCCCAAAAGTAAAAAGTATACAGGAGTGATTAAGTGGAATGAATGTTTTGAATCTGGAGCATATCAGTAAAGTTTATGGAGACAAAGTGATTTTTGATGATATTTCCTGTGGCATCCATCAGGGAGACAAGATAGGAATTATCGGGATCAACGGGACTGGCAAGACAACATTTCTCAAGATACTTGCCGGCCTGGAGGAAGCAGATGAGGGACAGGTGATCACTCAGAATGGGCTTCGCATCACATACCTTTCACAGCATCCGGAATTTCCGGAGGGGGCAACGATCCTCTCCTATGTGACACAGGGGCAGAAGGACAAGAGCTGGAATCCGGAGACAGAAGCACATATGGTCCTCAACAAACTGGGAATCGAAGATCATGAGGAGGAGATCGACCACCTTTCCGGCGGGCAGAAAAAACGTGTGGCACTGGCGGCAGTTCTTGTAAATCCGACAGATGTTCTGATTCTGGATGAGCCGACAAACCATCTGGACAATGAGATGGCGGCCTGGCTGGAAGATTATCTCAACCGTTTTAAAGGCGTTGTGATCATGGTAACACATGACCGTTATTTTCTTGATCGTGTGATAAACAAGATTCTGGAGATCAGCCACGGCAGACTTTACAGCTATGAGGCAAAATATTCGGAATTTCTGGAGCTGAAAGCACAGAGAGAAGAGATGGAAATAGCTTCCGAGCGCAAAAAACAGAGTATTCTCCGTATGGAGATCGAGTGGGCGAAGCGTGGCTGCCGTGCGAGAAGTACCAAGCAGAGAGCACGTCTTGATCGTCTGGAAGCAATGAAAAATTCTGCGGCTCCGGTGCGTGACAGAAATGTGGAGATCGATTCTGTAGAAACAAGAATGGGAAAAAAGACGATCGAACTTCATCATATTTCCAAGAGCTTCGGAGACAGAGTGTGTATCCGTGATTTTGATTATATTGTACTGAAAAATCAGCGGCTTGGGATCATCGGTCCAAACGGCTGCGGAAAGTCTACTCTTCTCAAGATCATTGCCGGGATCATCGAGCCGGACAGTGGACATGTAGAGATCGGAGATACTATCAAACTGGGATATTTTTCCCAGGAGATCGAGGACATGAACAGCAGCCAGAGAGTGATCGATTACATCAAAGATGTGGCAGAGTTTATTCCGACCAGAGACGGACTTATCAGTGCATCCAAACTTCTGGAACAGTTCCTTTTTGATCCGGCCATGCAGTATGCACCGATCGAGAAGCTTTCCGGCGGAGAGAAGAAGAGACTGTATCTTCTCAAAGTACTGGCAGCAGCACCGAATGTTCTTCTTCTGGATGAGATCACGAATGATATCGATATCCCGACGCTTACCATTCTGGAGGATTATCTGGACTCTTTTGCAGGAATTGTGATCGCGGTATCCCATGACAGATATTTTCTTGATAATCTGGCAGACAGGATCTTTGAATTTGACCGGGAAGGAAATCTGACACAGTATGAGGGTGGTTATACAGATTATCTGGCGGCGAAGAAGCAAAGAGAAGGAACATCTGCAGGGGAGACTGAGTTTTCAAAGGCAGTGGGAAATGATCCGGAGATGCCAAAGACAGAAAAGGATTCTGTGAAAACATGGAAGCAGAACCGTCCGGCAAAGCTCAAATTCAGCTATAAGGAGCAGAGAGAATTTGATACGATCGATGATGATATTGCTGCACTGGAAGCGAAGATTGAGAAGCTGGATACAGAGATCATGGCAAACGCAACAAATTCCGGCAGGCTAAATGAGCTTACACAGGAAAAAACAGAGGCTGAGGCACAGCTGGAAGAAAAGATGGACCGGTGGGTATATCTGAATGATCTCGCAGAACAGATCGAAGCCCAGAATAACAACCTGTAAAAGAATCAATGATTTCTTCGGTTTTTGTTGATTTTAGATAGATTCTTTAGTAAGATAAAGTGTAAATGTTTTATATGTTATTATTCAGAACAGACTGACCGCAGCTGTTCAGCAGACCGAACTGCAAATATAAGGAACAGCTGCAATTTGATATAGGAAGCAGGAGGAAGATTATGGCAGAATTAGTCAAAGTTGTTGTAGATGCCATGGGTGGTGACCATGCGCCGGTGGAACCTGTGAAGGCTGCTGTGGAGGCGGTAAAGGAATGTGATGACATTCAGGTGATCCTGACAGGTATGGAGGATGTGATCCACTCAGAACTCAGGAAATACCAGGATTATCCAAAGGATCGGATCCAGGTGGTGAATGCCACAGAAGTGATCGAGACAGCAGAGCCTCCTGTACTTTCAATCCGCAAGAAGAAGGATTCCTCAATCGTAGTAGGCCTCAAAATGGTCAAAGAGAAGAAAGCAGACGCATTTGTTTCATCAGGTAGTACAGGAGCTGTCCTTGTCGGTGGTCAGGTGCTTGTAGGAAGAAGCAAAGGAGTAGAGCGTCCGCCGCTTGCCCCGCTGATTCCGACAGCGAAGGGAGTATCTCTTCTGATCGACTGCGGTGCCAATGTAGATGCGAGACCATCTCACCTGGTACAGTTTGCAAAAATGGGTTCCATCTATATGGAGAACGTAGTAGGTGTCAAGAATCCGCGTGTGGCAATTGTAAATAACGGAGCAGAGGAAGAGAAGGGAAATGCCCTGGTTAAAGAAACCTTCCCGCTTCTCAAAGAGGTCGAGGGGATCAATTTCATTGGAAGTATCGAGGCAAGAGATATCCCTGCAGGTTACGCAGATGTTATTGTCTGTGAGGCTTTTGTGGGAAATGTTATTCTCAAGCTTTATGAGGGTGTCAGCTCCGAACTGATCCATAAGATCAAAGAAGGAATGATGAGCAGCCTCAAGAGCAAGATCGGAGCTCTTCTTGTGAAGCCGGCACTGAAACAGACTCTCAAGAGCTTTGATGCGACAGAGTATGGCGGTGCACCGCTTCTGGGACTCAAAGGTCTTGTGGTAAAAACACACGGAAGTGCAAAAGCTGTCGAGATCCGTAATGCAATTTTCCAGTGTGTGCAGTTCAAACAGCAGAAAATAAACGAAAAAATTGCCGAGCGTATTCTTCCGCCTCACTATGAAGCACCAGAAGAAGCGGCATCACAAAAAGAGGGACAGGAATAATCATGGAAGAATTGGAACAGATCATAGGATATACCTTTCAGAATAAGAAACTTTTGAAACAGGCACTGACTCACAGTTCTTATGCAAATGAGAAGAAACTGGGCAAACTTGGCTGCAACGAACGTCTGGAATTTCTGGGCGATGCAGTGCTGGAGCTTGTCAGCAGCGATTTCCTGTATGCACGCTTTCCGCAGATTCCGGAGGGAGAACTGACCAAAAAGAGAGCCAGTCTTGTCTGTGAGCCAAGTCTTGCCTACTGTGCGAGACAGTTTGGACTTCCGAAGTTCCTTCTTCTTGGAAGAGGAGAAAACATGACAGGAGGAAGAAACAGGGATTCAATCGTATCAGATGCGACAGAAGCCCTGATCGGAGCAGTTTATCTGGACGGGGGATTTGAACCTGCCAGAAAATTTGTCCTGCACTTTATCCTGAATGATATTGAGCGTAAGCAGCTTTTTTATGACAGCAAGACGATTTTTCAGGAAATTGTTCAGGAAAAAGGTATTCAGCCGGTAGAATATATTCTTACAGAGGAAAAAGGTCCGGATCACGACAAACAGTTTACTGTAGAAGTAAGGGTAAACGGAGAAGTATTCGGATGCGGCACCGGTCACACCAAGAAAGCTGCAGAGCAGGCGGCTGCCTACCAGGCGATCCAGGAGAAAAAGATTTAATTGCAGGTGAATTATGTATTTAAAAAATATTGAGGTATATGGCTTCAAATCTTTTGCTCAGAAGATCAATTTCGAATTCCACAACGGGATCACCGGCATTGTAGGGCCGAACGGAAGTGGCAAGAGCAACGTCGGTGATGCAGTCCGCTGGGTTCTTGGTGAACAGAGTGCAAAGCAGCTTCGAGGCGGCAATATGCAGGATGTCATTTTTTCCGGTACGGAAATGAGAAAGCCGCTGAGTTTTGCATCAGTGGCGATCACACTGGACAACAGCGACCATAAGCTGCCGGTGGATTTTAAGGAAGTAACTGTTGCGAGACGGCTGTATCGTTCCGGTGAGAGTGAATATCTGATCAACGGAAGCAGCTGCCGTCTCAAAGATATCCAGGAAATGTTTTATGACACCGGTATCGGTAAAGAAGGCTATTCCATTATCGGACAGGGACAGATTGACAAGATCTTAAGCGGCAAGCCTGAAGACCGCAGGGAGCTTTTTGATGAAGCTGCCGGAATCGTAAAATTCAAACGAAGAAAAAACACCACGATCAGGAAACTGGAGGAAGAACGACAGAATCTTGTACGTGTGACAGATATTTTAAGCGAGCTGACCAAGCAGCTTGGTCCACTGGAAAAGCAGTCCGAGACAGCGAGGATCTATCTTGCCAAAAGAGAAGAACTCAAAACCCTTGACGTCAATCTTTTCCTTCTGGAATACGAGCAGAGCGGTCGTAATCTGGAGGAGCTGGAACGTAAGCTTGAGAATGCACAGAAAGAATTTGAGGATGCCAGGAAAGCTTATGACCGGACAAAAGTAGAATATGAACGCCTGGAGCAGGAACTGGAGAAGCTGAATGGCAGGCTGGATTCATTGAGAGAAGAACAGCAGCAGAATGCACTCAGAAAGCAGCAGTTCGAGGGGCAGATGAAGGTTCTTGAAGAACAGATCCTGGCAGGCAGACAGAGCAGTGAACATTTTAAGTCACGTCTGGCAGTACTCAGGGAAGAACTGGCCCATCGAAGAGAAGAACAGGAAAAACTGACAGAAGAGAAGCTGACACTTCATGAGAGACTGCGGGATATCCGAAAGACCCTCAAAGAGGAAGAAAAACAGCTTGAAAACATTATTTTTAATCTGCAGGAATGTACCAGTGCAGTAGAGGATGGCAAGAATGAGATCATCGAGATACTCAACAGCCGTGCCACAACCAAAGGTAAGGCACAGCGCTTTGATGCCATGATAGAGCAGCTGGATATCCGTAAGGCAGAAGTAAGCCAGAAGATCCTTCGTCTCAAGAGTGAAGAAGAAGTCCTGGGCAATGACAGGAGCAGATTCCAGAAAAGCTATGATGACATCTCAGAAGCTATCCGGGAAACAAATGAAAAATGTACTCAGCTGAATGAAGAAATACAGAAGCTTCAGACAAAGCTTAAGGATCGCAGCAGTGAACTGGAGGCAGGTCAGACTGCCTATCACAGAGAGGCATCAAGGCTGGAATCCCTGCGAAATATTACGGAGCGTTACGATGGTTACGGCAACAGCATCAGGAAGGTCATGGAACAGAAGACAAAGGAAGCTGGCATCCGTGGTGTTGTTGCGGACATCATCCATGTGCAGAAAGATTATGAGGTTGCAATTGAGACAGCACTGGGCGGCAGTATCCAGAATATTGTCACTGACAATGAGCAGACTGCGAAGCGGATGATCACATTTTTGAAGCAGAACCGCTATGGACGTGCAACCTTCCTTCCGCTTTCAAACATCAGTGGAAGAGGCGGCCTTGCACAGAGAGATGCACTGAGAGAGCCGGGAGTCATTGGAACCGCGGATACACTGGTAAAGGCTGACGTAGAGTACAGTGAACTGGTGCAGTATCTGCTTGGACGAGTTCTGGTCGTGGATAATATTGATCATGCGATCGCAATCGGAAAGAAATACAGGCACAGCCTCCGTATGGTAACGATCGAGGGTGAATCTTTAAGTCCGGGAGGTTCCATGACTGGTGGTGCTTTCCGCAATAACAGCAATCTTCTCGGCCGCCGCCGTGAGATTGAGGAACTGGAAAAAAATGTCGTACTTCGAAAGAAAGAACTGGAAGCTATACAGCAATCCATTCTTGCAGACCGTGAGCAGAGGAACAGATTCCGTGATACGGTCGGAGAACTTCAGCAGAGGCTGCGTCAGCAGTATATTGAACAGAATACTGCAAAGATGAATCTGGAACAGCTTCAGAAGAAAGAAGAAGAGATTCAGAGAAACTACCGTCAGATCGACAGAGATCAGGATGAACTGAGACGGCAGGCATATGAGATCAGGGAAGATCACAGGAATATAGCAAAAGAACTTGAAGAGTCCAGGAAGGATGAGAAGGAACTGGAGACTTTCATAGAGACCAGACAGAAAGAACTGGATGAATGGAAATCAGAAGAGACTGCCAAGCAGAAAAAACTGGAGCAGATCCGTCTGGATTCCCAGGCACTTGAACAGCAGGAACATTTCCTTCAGGAGAATTTAAATCGTCTCAGGACAGAAACAGAAGCTTTCGAAAAAGAATCTGAAGAACTTCTCGCAGATATTGAAAAGAGCGGGGAAGAGATCGTTAAGAAAGAGGACGGTATTCAGGATCTGAAAAAAGCAATTGAAGACAGCGCAAAGAAAGACACACAGCTTCATGCCCAGAGAGAAAAATGCGAGGCAGAAATAGAAGAGAGTACAGGAAGCCATAAGACATTTTTTGAAAAAAGAGATCATCTTTCCGAAAAAACATCGCTCCTGGACAAAGAATGCTTCCGTCTTCGCAGTCAGGCAGAAAAAGTTGAGGAGCAGAGAGAAAGCCGCATTTCCTATATGTGGGAAGAATATGAGATCACTCCGAACAATGCACTTTCCTACAAAAAAGAAGAACTCGATGACTTCCAGGAGATTCGAAAAGATGTCGCACGGATCAAAGATGAGATTCGCAGACTGGGTTCCGTCAATGTCAATGCAATCGAGGATTACAAAGAGCTTCTGGAGCGCCATACTTTCCTGACGACACAGTATACGGATCTTGTCAAAGCAGAAGAAACTCTGGAAAATATCATTCAGGAACTGGATGAGGGAATGAGGAAGCAGTTTACCGAGAAATTCCGGGATATCCAGAGAGAATTTGACAAGGCATTCAGAGAACTGTTCGGCGGAGGTAAGGGAACACTGGAACTTGCAGAAGGAGAAGATATTCTGGAAGCGGGGATTAGAATCATTTCGCAGCCGCCCGGCAAGAAACTTCAGAATATGATGCAACTTTCCGGCGGCGAAAAGGCACTGACAGCGATCGCACTTCTGTTTGCGATCCAGAATCTGAAACCATCACCGTTCTGTCTTCTTGATGAGATCGAAGCCGCACTGGATGATTCAAATGTCGGTCGTTTTGCATCGTATCTTCAGAAGTTGACGAAAAATACACAATTTATTATAATAACACATAGACGCGGTACCATGAATGCCGCAGACAGGTTATATGGCATCACCATGCAGGAGAAAGGTGTTTCCACACTGGTTTCTGTTGATCTGGTGGAGAGCCAGTTAACCAAATAACGAGGAGGAATGAGAATGGCAGAAGAAAAAAAGGGATTTTTTAAACGTCTGGTCAGCGGTCTTACCAAAACAAGAGATAATATCGTTGCCGGATTTGATTCCATTTTCAGTGGTTATTCCAGCATTGATGATGATTTCTATGAAGAACTGGAAGAAATCCTCATTATGGGAGATATTGGAATCAATGCAACATCAGCAATCATAGAGAATCTCAAGAAGCAGGTCGCTGAAAAACATATCAAGAACCCTGCCGAGTGCAAACAGCTTCTGATCGAGGAAATCAAAGATCAGATGCGTGTAGACAGTACAGAGTATGCGTTTGAAAATCAGAAATCAGTGATTCTTGTGATCGGTGTCAATGGAGTAGGAAAGACTACTTCTGTTGGTAAACTTGCCGGAAAACTCAAAGATCAGGGCAAAAAAGTCATTCTTGCAGCGGCAGATACATTCCGTGCAGCAGCAGGAGAGCAGCTTGCACAGTGGGCAAACCGTGCAGGCGTGGATCTTATCGGCGGACAGTCCGGTGCTGATCCGGCATCTGTCGTATATGATGCGGTAGCGGCAGCCAAAGCAAGAAATGCAGATGTGCTGCTCTGTGATACAGCGGGACGACTTCACAATAAGAAGAATCTTATGGAAGAACTTCGCAAGATATACAGGATCCTTGAGAGAGAATATCCGGAAGCATATCTGGAAACACTGGTCGTTCTTGATGGAACAACCGGACAGAATGCACTGGCACAGGCAAAGCAGTTTGCAGAGGTTGCCAATGTAAACGGAATCATTCTCACCAAACTGGATGGTACTGCAAAGGGTGGTATTGCAGTGGCAATCCAGTCAGAACTTGATATTCCGGTCAAATATATAGGTGTTGGTGAGCAGATCGATGATCTGCAGAAATTTGATGCGGATGCGTTTGTCAATGCATTGTTTGATGTAGATGAGAAGGATCTGAACACAGAAGAATAACTGTTCACAGCAACAGAACGAGGAGGAGCAAAAATGCTTACATTAGAGAGCTTTGAAGAGGCAGCAGAGATAGTAAAACAGGTAACACAGGAAACAAAGCTTATTAAGAGCGCATATTTTTCAGAACTGACAGGAAACAAGGTTTTCCTCAAACCGGAAAACATGCAGCGCACCGGTGCATACAAAGTTCGTGGTGCATACTACAAGATCAGTACACTTTCTGATGAAGAAAGAGCAAAGGGTCTGATCGCCGCATCAGCAGGAAACCATGCACAGGGTGTTGCCTATGCGGCACATAAATTCGGTGCAAAGGCCGTCATTGTTATGCCGACTACCACACCACTTATCAAGGTAGAGCGTACCAAGAGCTATGGCGCAGAAGTCATCCTCAAAGGAGATGTTTATGATGAAGCCTGTGCCTATGCTCTGGAACTTGCGGAAAAAGAAGGATATACTTTTATCCATCCGTTCGATGATCCGGCTGTTGCAACAGGACAGGGAACTATTGCGATGGAAATCGTACAGGAGCTTCCGCTTGTGGATTATATCCTGGTTCCGATCGGAGGAGGCGGACTGGCAACAGGTGTGTCCACACTTGCCAAACTTCTGAATCCACATATCAAAGTCATTGGTGTGGAACCTTCCGGTGCTGCCTGTATGAAAGCATCCATGGAGAAAGGCGAGGTTGTCACTCTTCCGCATGTAAATACGATTGCAGATGGTACCGCAGTACAGACTCCAGGTGAGCATATTTTTCCGTATATCCAGGAAAATCTGGACGATATCATCACCATTGACGATGATGAACTGATCGTTGCTTTTCTTGACATGGTAGAAAATCACAAGATGATCGTTGAGAATTCAGGACTTCTGACAGTTGCAGCACTTCGTCATCTGAATTTTACAGGCAAGAAAGTTGTATCCATCTTAAGTGGTGGAAATATGGACGTTATTACAATGTCATCCGTTGTTCAGCATGGACTGATCCAGAGAGACAGAATCTTTACTGTTTCTGTACTGATTCCGGATAAGCCGGGTGAGCTGGTGCGTGTTGCTTCTATCATTGCTGAAAATCAGGGTAATGTCATCAAACTGGAACATAATCAGTTTATCAGTACTAACCGTAATGAGGCTGTTGAACTTAAGGTAACCCTGGAAGCGTATGGAACAGAGCACAA